>JBNKOV010000908.1:0-2512 GCA_050294955.1 Holophagae bacterium | reverse complement strand
TGCCACGTAATCAAAGGCAGGTAATAGAGGTAGTAAAAGAAATAAAGAGTAAAATTGAGAGTGGTGAATTTATAAATGGAAATTCTATACTCAATGGACTTACTTGAAAAAATAACTTTATCACCAGCCTTTGCTCGCACGCCCTTAAAACCATCACGAGCAATTCTGGCGAGTGCGGATTGCTGCTCCGCCTGGGAACCTGTAGCCACATAGATCACCTGATCTTCGGGCAACTTCATGGCCTGTTCAATGGTGGCGAAGACATCGGGCCATCGGGTCATGTAGCGGGTATCGATGCTTACCTCAAAATGCTTTTCAAAGCCCCGGCCAATCATGGCTATTTTTCTTCCCGTTCTCCGTGCGATCTGCTTCAATTTCTTGATGCGCGGCATGTGGGAGGAGAAGGTTGTGAAGAAGACACGGCCTGAGGCGCTGCGAATCTGTTCTTCGATATAAGGCACAATCTCCTGATCGCTGGGGCAAAAACCCTTTTTAAAAGAGTTGGTTGAGTCCATAATCAGCAGATCGATTCCACGCTCGCCCAACTCTCTTAATCGGTCGGATTGAAAGTGATGACCATCGGAGGGCAGGGGGTCTACTTTGAAATCCCCTGTATGCAGCACAACGCCCCCTGGCGTTTTTACGCACAAAGCGCAGGCCTGGGCGATGGAGTGGGTAACGCCAACAAATTCAACGGACAAATCCCCGTGAAGTTCGGGTTTGTTCAGTTCCACCAGATGGATCTCGGGGTCGATGCCGAAGAAACTACAGTGTTTTTCTATCATCTGAGCCGTGTAGGGCATGGTGAAAATGGGCAATTCCTTTTTTTTCAGCAGGAAGCCAAGCGCTCCAATATGGTCCTCGTGAGCGTGGGTGACAAAAATGGCGCTGAGTTCCGGGAATTGTTGTAGAAGCAAGTGGGGATCGTTGATATAAAACTCTACCCCGGGTTGCTTGGAATCGGGCGGGAACATAATGCCAAAATCGATAAGGATCGTTGTTTTGGCGGTTTGAATAATCGTGCTGTTGGCCCCAAATTCACCCGCGCCTCCAATTGGAATGACGCGGGTTACCGGTTCTGTCTCACTCATGATTTCACTCCAATTTGCATGAACCATTGGGCGTAATCGCCCGGCGTCAAATCTTCGGGTCGCGACTTCTCGGAAAGGCCGCATGCCATAAGGGCCTGGATTAGCGCGTCTTTATCGGTCCAGTCAAGATTCCAGCGTTTCAAATTCGACCCAATGGTTTTGCGCCTGTGATTAAATAGGAATCGCACCAGCTGCGTCATTTTCTCCAGGTCTTTTACGGGAAAGAGGGGTTTGTCTTTTCGCATGAAGCGAATGACCTGGCTCACCACTTTGGGAGGCGGATTGAAGGATCCCGGGCTCACATTGAAGTGAATGTCCAAATCGTAAAATGCTTGAACCAATACTGATATAATGCCATAAGCCTTGGTTTTGGGTTTCGCTCTAATCCGTTCAGCCACCTCTTTCTGGTACATCATCACCATCACGGGAATGTCCTGGGCGCGACTGAGTAGGCGAGCTGTAATGGGCACGCTCACATTGTAGGGCAAATTGGAAACGATCTTAATGCCCGGTTCTATTACGTCGTCCAGTGGGATTTCCATAAAATCCCCTTCAACGATGCGAATAGGCGGGTTGAATTGAGATTCTCTCAGGAAGGCCGCCATATCTGGGTCGTATTCAACTACGGTGAACCCAAAACCCCGCTCATTCAAGGGTCGTGTAAGTGTAGCAGGTCCAGGTCCTATTTCCAGAAAACGGTCGGTGGGCTGAGCTTCTAAAGCGTCCAAAATACGCTTAATAACTCCAGCATTGGTTAGAAAATGCTGTCCCAACCATTTTTTTGTTTTCATATAAATTCCAGCCTCCGGGCGACGCCAGCCCCATTACTCCACAGCTCCCTCTATCATAAACAAAGAGATGGGCAAAGGGAAAGCGCTCAATGAAGTTTTATGTCATTGATTCTCAGTATAAAAAATTTAGAAGCAGGGGAGAGGTCTGTTCTTTTTTTAGTTTAACGGCCCAATAAAGGCGGTTTAAAACTGCCGGATAGACGGCCCAAGGTCTGCCTGAGTCAATGCCAGCCAGCCCTGTGACAGTATCCTCAAGAACGCATCCAGTTGGCCAGGTGTCGATGGCAGTTGCTGAAGACGCGTTGACCATGCTAGTCGGCATGGCGCCAGTTGCAGGACCAATTGTGGCCTTACTAGCCGATAGAGGTTGGGCTCCAGCGGCTTTATTGGCCGTTCTAGCTAGAACGTATAAAGTATTAGCGGCCACGGTGAAAGTCGCCCTGATTTGAGTTGGGGTTCTAGACTTCGCCAATGACATTGCAGCAGCGATGTTGTGAGTTCAAGCAGACTTGGGTCCAGTTCCTGCCACGATGGCGTCTGGTCAAGCCATTTATGGGGACGTTCCAGCGGGCCTGGTTCCGGTTCCAGGCAGAGCAGTAGCCAGCGGCCTGGCGGGTCATGCCGTTGGCT
>JBNKOV010000907.1:0-2513 GCA_050294955.1 Holophagae bacterium | reverse complement strand
ATTCGATGGATACCGAATCTGGATTTTCTTGCTAACCAGAATGTTTGATGGGATCTTGATGGGATTGAGGCGTTTTACATTGACGACCCTCATATTCTTCTGACTAACAGGAGAAAACAAGCCCCCGGTGTCAAATAGTATTTCGCCAGGGGTCATGGTAACCAGGTTGTCGATGTGATAGACCATGTCTATGATGAGCGGCTTCTTGTAGTCTTCCAGGTTCAGAATCTCCCGGCTCTCCATGTCCAGCTCTCCTTGGGTGTAGGTCAACAACTCTTTCAATATTGCATCCCGAACGTCATTTCCCTGTCCATTGAGTTGTTTACGCATATAAAAGGCCACTACGCCGTTGAACGTTTTTCGTTCCTTCACCCGAATGATGCCGTCTCTTTCCATCTTCACATCATAGAATTCTTCCACATCATTGGTTGTTTGATTTCCTTTTGGCAGTTTGATCATGGTCACATGGCCTTTGTTTGCAATGACCATGGCGTCCTGGCCCTGGTGCCATTCCGGAATATAGGTATATGGGAGATCCTCTATGTAGGGCAAAGCCAGATAGGTTTTTCCACGAATATTGACCCACAAGGCAGGTCTGTATAATTGCCTTGCATCAATATACTCTCTATCAAAATAGCCATCCTCCGCGGAGTGAAGGAGAATGAACTCCACATATAGACCCGCTGCCTGTAGCATGTGGTGGGCCAGCACCACCTTGTCCCAGGCATCGGCTTTCCTGGTTTGGAGAATGGATTTTAATTTCTGGCTTGAACCGTCCGAAGGGGCCAGGTCAATTTCCTTTTGGACAAAAGTAAGGATGGTGTCCAATTTCTCTTCATCACTGGTCATATCTTTTGTAAGCATGCGGGCCGTTCTACCAACTTTTTTGGTAATAGAACGAGCCTTTGAATCTGCATACTTCAATAACTGGGCCGCAATAATCTTCCAGTTGTCAGGGCTGAAGTGGTTGTAATCCCCCAGCTCCCAATAAGTTATAGCCACCTCGAAGTAATTGGCCATTTCCTTGAACTCAGGGGAAAAAGGTTCATTGGGAATATGGGGCACATTCTCCTCATAATACGTCAACTTCGTGGTTTTATTCTCGCTGTTTGATACATAGGTCATATCTGGCTTTGTATTGGGTGCAGTGTTTTTTAAGTTGATTCGCCACCAGTCCGGGTAGGTGTAACTTACCTCCAGCTTCTCGCAGGGGATTTGGAATTGGAGTGGAATCTGGCTGTAGAACGGCGGAGCCTCAAAAAGGGATCTTGCCATTATCCTATATTTTTCGGTGATAATGGAACCCTTCACAACATTTGGATAGGCGTACTTGTAGGTCAAACCACCCTCTGCATTCGGCTCTGAGCTGACACTACTTGTGACAAATTCAAGGAGCCCCCCTGGCCTGGTGATCCACAGTTCTATTTCCCTCAAATAATAGGTGTCCGGAATGCTCTCCTGGAAAGTGGTCATTTCTTCATTCTCTGGGTCCAAGACAAGATACCGTCTTTCAACCTGCTCGATATATTCCCAACTCCCCGGTTGTTTCCGAGATTTGACACGGTGATTGATTTTGTGTTGATACTCCAGTAAGACGCCGGCGCAGCCCGGGTATTTCGACTCATAACTGGCGACATCTATGGGCTGGCCCTCCTTCTCCTGGGAGTCGGAAGGTGCGGTTTGCGCCATAGAGCCCAGCAGGCCCACCCACAAAAGTGTGGAAATAAGAATGCTCTTTAAATGGTTCATTTGGTTTTGCCTCTAGAAAATATGAACATGAGATTTCGGTTCTCAAAATGTCTGCGAACCAGGGACAGCAGATTCTTTCGTTCCGAATCCCTATAATTTTTTTGGTCCAAACTGGATACGTATCGCAATTCGCTGCGATCCTTCATCACTTCAAGGTTGGCCATAAACCCAGTATTATCCAGATTGCCAAATTGAAGCGCGAAGGGTTTGGTTTGGTATTCATCGTGGTGAAAGACCACCTTGAGAGACAGGCGTCCTTTCCAATCCAAGTAGATTGGGGCTGAGTCTTGTTCCCGAGTCAACAGGTCATTTTCAAAAACCTGGAAAGGAATCATGGGGACATACATGTTTTCTGAACCCTTGATTAAGAACTTGCTTACATCCGCCTTGGCCATGAAGAAGATTTGCTTTTCCGGCTTTCCGTGGGGATAAAATTTTCTGAAAGTAATCTTGCGGAAATGATGGTTCACCAACTTGGATATGCTAAGCTCCCGATCCATCGGGTTGTCTTTTCTCATCGCCTCAACCGCCTGGGCTAACAGATCCCCGTAAAGGCTGACATAGGCAAGGCCGTCTTTCGGCCTGGTTGCATTCAATCTTATGGTGATCTCCATTTGGGTGAGATGGTTGTCTCTGGGTGTTCGAACCCAGGACCCTGTATCCTCCCCAAAAACAAATGCGGGTTTATCCCGTTCCTGAAGAGGCAGGGCGCCAAATGGGTAGTTCCGTTGGGTAGGGTCGAAAAAGCGCCAGACGTCTTGTTC
>JBNKOV010000906.1:0-2517 GCA_050294955.1 Holophagae bacterium | reverse complement strand
TGATTATAGGATGTAGCGCTGTACTCATCCTTGACCAGGGTAAAGTTGAGGTGGTCCATAAAATCTTTTTTTATAGAGGCTTTGTCCAGCCCGCGCCTGTCGATGGAAGTTTGATCTGTCATCCCTAGTCCTCTTATGCTTTGTTTTGTTGCGTTACGACGGTTGTTTTAGAATGGAAAAAGGGGATCGCCCGCCCTTTTGAGCAGACGACCCTTGAGTTGGAAATGGAGAGTTTAATGGCTTGCCAATTGAGCAAGAATAACTTGAATTTGGGCGTATAGAGGATCCGCCTGCTGTTGGGTTAGGACGCCATTTGAAACATAGGTTTCCAGCTCTTTGCGGGTGCGATCTACAAAATTGGATGCCAACTTGAACTGGCAGAATTGGATAGACCGGATAGCGTTATTAAGCCATGCCTGAAGGCGTTGGCCCTGGCCGTTGTTTAAAATGCCGTTTTCAACCCATTGGTTTATCTGATCTTGGAGGTCGCGAATTTCATTCACAATCGAACCGGCGGGCGCCAACTCAACAAAGACTGCTGTGGTAAGCGGCGGGACCAAAAAAGTTCCTGTAGCCGGGTCGAAGGACGCGCTTTGCACGACCGGGTCGGCAGATTGAACTTGAACGGGATGCAGTTGGATGTTTTGCCCTCCTAGTTCCGGCACTACAATACTTTGCGGGCTCTTATCTCCGTTAAACAGAACCGAAATCGAATCGTGTAGGGGGTCCAAATCGGGTCCGATCTCATCTGAAAGATGCATCACAATCAGGCCTGGTATCTGGTCAGGTCCTGTATTCAGGAAGGTTAATCGGTTTATGATATCCTCTTTGGTTTCTAGACGGAACAGCTTGCTGCTCTTGCGTATCCGCAGTAGTTCCTGGAATAGCGCCGCTGTTTGAGCAATGTCTTCGAGTTCGGGTTTGAGGCTGGGGTTGGCTAGCAATGGGGCCATGATATCCCAGTTGGATTCATTTTTGCCTGCAACCGGAAGCCCTGCTCCGAAGTAATTGGACTGGTAGGTGAAATCTATGCGATTGAACCAGTCACCGGAGTTGAAACTGTCTCTATCCAGTGATTTAGAGCGCAGGAGATCGCTTCCAGCATGGAAGAAGGGGACACCCTGCGCCAGTGCTACAGTGCTGAGACCAAGAATTTGCATACGCACCCGATCTGGCATTCCGGTTGACATTGGCGCGCCATAGATGTTTATGTCGTAAAGAGTTTGGTTGTCGTGCTTTGAGACATATGTAATGACTTCCTGGGGGTCTTGGGTGTACCCAGCTTCCTGGCCGTTGTAGTCTATTTCTGAACCTTTGGATAGGTTGCCGTTCCGGTCTTCGAATTGGTAATCGGCAAGATTGCCAGCCAGGCCAATCCGAACCCAATCGGATATTTGCAGCAGAGTGGAGAGTTGATCCCCCTGGTCCAGGTCATTGGGATTGGTGAATAATCCGTTGCCAAATCCCTGGCGTTTTAACTGTTGGCCATCATCAAACGGGCCGCCGCCTCGAACTGCGTCGCGCAGGCGATCATTGAATGTGCCAATGCCCAGACCGCCGACATGGTGTTGTATAGCGTTCTCTCCTCGTGCGCCATTGGCCACTTCTCCAAAATTCCAACCCTCCCCATATAGATAAATTTTTGATCCGTCTACGCCGTCGTTTTCCAGGGTAAGCGCTCCAAGAGCCTGTTGGACAGCCTGCATATTGGAAACCATATGGTGGCCCATCAGGTCGAATCTGAATGCGTCCACTTTATAGTCCCTTGCCCAGACAACCAGGGAATCAACCATCAACTTTTCCATCATGGCGTGTTCTGAGGCCGTATTGTCGCAGCATGTGCTGTTTTCCACATTTCCCACTTCATTAAGTCGGTGGTAATAGCCCGGGACAATTTTATCTAAAACCGATTTTTCGTTTTGGCCCGAAGCGTTGGTGTGATTGTAAACCACGTCCATAACCACGCGGAGGCCCCTGCGGTTGAGCGCATCAATCATTTCCCTGAACTCAAGAACTCTGGTTTCAGGGGAGGTGGCGTAGCTTCCTTCAGGAACGGTGTAATGATAGGGATCGTATCCCCAGTTGAAGGCGTCCTGGTTTTCCAGTGAAACAATCAACGCCTGCTGTTCTGCGGAATCGGGGGCGAAATCAGCCAGGATTTGCGGGTCTGGTTCCTGTCGTTGGGATTGGTTTTCATTGATGGTGGCAATATCGAAAACCGGAAGCAGGTGGAGGTGGGTGAGGCCGGCCGCTTGGAGCTTTTCAAGGTGATTTGCCCCATAAGTGTCTGTATAGGTGAAGGCCTTGTATTTGCCTCTATGAATTTGGGGAACCGAGGGGTCGTTTACACTAAAGTCACGGAGATGCATTTCATAGATCACGATATCTTCCGGCGCTGCAAGAAAGGGCTTCTGTAAGGTAGCCCAACCCTGAGGTTTGTGAATGGCGTCGTTGAGATTGATGATCTGCGTTTTACCGCTGTTTTCAGATAGATTCAATGAGTAGGGGTCTGTCACC
>JBNKOV010000905.1:0-2517 GCA_050294955.1 Holophagae bacterium | reverse complement strand
TTTCCGACTTTGCTCAGAACCTTACGTTTTTATTAGAAACTTATTGGTATTATACTCATCAATATAATATTGAGAGTTCTCAGCTAATCGACTTCCTTCGCTTGGGAGGCGAAAATGTTCTGGCACTCAAGATGCTCTCAAACTGGAAGTTGAGTATTAGTATTTTTTCTGAGGTTAGAGCCTATAGCGACCAGAGAGGGAATGCGCATCAACGGAATATTCTTGCTTCAATTTTTGGGATTATTTTTAGCAATGCCTATCGCTTTAATCCATTTCGAATGTATGATTTTATGCTGCTTCCCTGTGAGTTGGGGCTTTTTGTTGATGAAACCATATTTGGCCTAAAGTCGGAACAAAGAGAGTCTAAGCGAGAAGCATTGGTGGAGGGTTTATCCTTGAGTCAAACTCAAAATACGGTTGATTTGATGACAAAATATGGGCAATTACTTTGCCAAAGTTATCACGATAAGAAGGATAAATCTAAAGCGAATAAATTTGTTAATTTGACACTAACAAGCCCACCATTCTATGAGTACTCTTTTCAAGAAAATATGGAAGGGGGTGTTTTTGTTAACATTTTTAAGTATATTTCCTTGGCTGGCGAAATTGGGAAATTTGTGGAGCTTACCGGTAATGGCGAAATAGGCTTTCTGTTGAAGAAATATAAATACTCCGGGATGGATTCCGGAGTTTTGGGGCCATCACAACTTGACCGCCTACAGGAGGAGTATTATAAATGGTCCGCTTCCTGGGTTCCAATTCAACGATTTTATCGGCCTCTTACCAGGATATTGAGTATGGCAATGGCTCGATTTCATCGCGGTTTGAATATTAGAGCTTTTTTTGAAGGAGGGAATGTGCTTGAGGAAACCATTTCTCAGTGGGTCAGGGCGATTTATTTGGAAGAAGTTGATGCTTTGAATGTGGGATTGCAGACCCAGGCTTCAAGCACTAAACCGGGGGATGTGTGGAAAGAGGTTGAAGCCTGGGAAGTATCGCATTGCTCACAGGCTCTCTTTGACAAGGCAGATGATTCTGGAGGGCTGCCTTTTAAAAAGTCACATGCTCTCGATTTTGATTCGCCAGAGCATATTGATGCGCTTGCTTCACGATTGCACGGCAATCCCCAAGAATCGGCATCTTCAAAGGAACAACCTGTATCCGAAACGAGGACTTTAACAGGCTTTCTGGCATACAATCCGCTTATTCGTGTTCAGTTGGATTCAAAATTTCGAGATTTTATCATTAAGGGCGTTCCACTTCCTGACAAAATTTCACCAGATTCCCAGGACCCGCCAACGGAACAAGCCAAAGGTGACGATTCATGATTCTTTCCCGCATCGCCCAAGCCAGTGCGCGTCATCTCATATCCTCCCCTGAGCAATTGCGGTTGCATATTTCATTAAAAGACCAATGCTGTGGAAGAGGGTTTCCCAGCGATCAGGATCTGAAGGCGTGTTGTTTTCAATTGAGGTCCGACTTAAAACGCTCCATTGCGATCCTTCCACCCCACCAGATCAGCGCCCAGGAAAATTTTTCTTCAGCCTATTCACATCCTGGGAAAATGTTGCAAAGGGTGGTGCAAACCCTCTCAACCCATCACCTGGAATGGAACGGCAGGCCTGAATTCAAATGGGACCGTCTCTTGGAATTTCAAGATCTCTCCAAACAGATGATGATTGATCAGTTGTGGAGCGGGTTGCTTGCAATCGAAATTCAAAATAAGACGGTTGCCCAGGAGCATCTTCTCCAGTGGACAGATCAGCCCCTATACCCAGGCATCCCTTCTCCCTGTCTCAAGGCGTTGTTTAAAAAGGGATTGATTGATTTGCACCAACACTTCAACGCTTCTGGACAACCCTCCGAACTATGGATTCGGGCCTTGGTCAATCCTCGTAAAATCTTGAAGAATCCCTATCAATTTAAAGACGATAAGATGAATCTGCCGGGTCATTGGGATGTTTTTGATCTATTTGCCCATGTTCGTCATGCCCGATTGGCTCGTAAGCTTCTCATTTGCATCTTGGAAAGCCAGTATCCCGGATTGAAACTGCCTTTGGCTATGTTGGAGTCGGGAAAGACTTCAGAGGGAAGGGGTTTGTTGAGAAGTGATTTGAGACAATATCTGCAGGTCTTGAGATATAGGTATAAGGGACATTTTCTTCCCATGGATGAAATTGATTTTCACCCCGCGCAGAAGAATCCCGAGTATAAGAATGAACGCTACTTCCTTACCCAGTGCTTTCTGCTTTTAAACCAACTGAACCATCCCCTGGCAAGCGGGGCCAGCTTTTTTACTTATTGGTGGCTTCACTATTATCTGTTGGTGCAGAACATATTTATCCAGAGCTTTGTTCAGCAGGACCAACATATGGGATTCGAAGAGTTTTCCCGTTTCGAACGGGGCGTGGGGCATCAGGCTTACAATTCTAGAGATTTTAGGGCTGCCATTCCCAGCTACCTGAGAGACCATCATCTGCGGGCAATTGAAGTGAGATCTGTGCCGCCTGCAAAACG
>JBNKOV010000904.1:0-2524 GCA_050294955.1 Holophagae bacterium | reverse complement strand
GGTTCAAGATCTTCGCCGAATCGCCACTGAGTTCAGCGATTATGCAAGACCTGTGAATCTAGACCGGCATTTAGCCAACCTCACCGCAATGCTTGAAGATATTTTAGAGCCCTACCGCAAAACCATGCCAGAGATGGTTTTTGAAACCTTCTTGGAGCCCAACTTGCTGAGTTCTGTCGATGAGAGACTTCTGAAACGGGCCATTCACAACCTTGTTGTGAACGCTCTTCAAGCCATGGAAGAGGTTGGACGCCTGAGGCTTAGACTTTTCAAGGATGCAGACGACATTCATATCTGGGTGGAAGACACGGGGCCTGGCATACCGGTGGAGGAGCGCAGGAGAATTTTTGAAGCTTATTTCAGCACTAAGGATCATGGCACGGGATTGGGGATGGTGATTGCTAAAAAATATATAGACCAACACGGTGGAACATTGGGCATTGATCCGAGTTATGATGAAGGCACTCGATTTCAAGTAAGGCTGCCCCTGCATCCCGAAGACTAAATTGCTACGGAGGTCAATTCTTGAAATATTTCGCCTATGGCTCCAATATGCTGGCTGCACGCCTTTTGGCTCGACTACCCGATGTTCGTTTGTTGAATACAGCATGGATTGACGGCTATCGTCTTTGCTTTCACAAGAGGGGAGACGATGGTTCTGGAAAATGTGACGCCTGGAGGAGCGATGTAAGCAGCGACCGTATTTATGGCGTTGTTTTCGAAATGACAGAGCGAGAGCAGGCGATTTTAAACGAAATTGAAGGAGAGGGGTATCAACCCATTTCAGTAGCCCTGAAAGGTGTTTTTCCCACAGACGCATTCACCTATATTGTTCGTTCCCAGTGGATTGAGCCAGGCTTGCCACCTTTTAAATGGTACCGTGATTTTGTACTGGCTGGGGCCGTGGAAAATAAACTGCCTGGGGACTACATCTCTTCAATAAAGAATGTTCCTTTCAAAATTGATCCAGACGCCAAGAGGTCGGCTGAGAACCGCGCTGTCCTTTTGCGTTCCGGAATTGAACTTAGGGAAAAACGAGAGAAAATGTAGCGCCTTTACCGCTTCCATCACTAGACGCCTTGATATCGCCGCCCATTTCTTTCATGGCCCTCGCGCAGTAGTGGAGCCCAAATCCATGGCCATCCTGCTTTGTAGTAAACCCGTGGGTAAATAGGCTTTTAAGGTTCTTTGGCGAAATGCCGGCGCCGCGATCTCTGATAGAGAGAATAACCCCGCCCATGTCATCCATTTCTGAAGAAATGACAAGTCGCGCTTCCTCCTCATCGCAATCGCCCATAGCCTCCACTGCATTTTTTATCAGGTTGATCAAAACATGGGTCAACTTTACCCTGGAGCCTTTGATGGGGAGTTTGGAGTGGAGGTTGGTTTTCACTTGAATTTTCCGTTTGCCGAGCAGGCCCGATTTGATTTCCAGGGCGTCCTCAACCACTTTGTTTAAGTCAAGGTCCTCCCTTCCTAAGCACCTTTTAGCGAACTTTTGTTGTTGGCCAATGGCGTCTTTCATCAGGGCCAATTTTTTTCTGATTCTCTCCACGTCGGTCCTGTTGGCATCTCTCTCCGATGCAAGCGCTTCGATTAGATGGTCCAGGTTTTCAAGAATCAGTTTACCCTGCTTGGTTTCTGTAAAAAATCCCGGAGTGCTTCCCTTTTCCGCTATTAGCGCGCCAATTTTTTCGAGGAGCGAAAGATTTGATCTCTCAAGGGTTTCCCCAATTTTCTCATTTGCTACATGGGCGCTATTCATGATATTGCCGATGTTGTGGAGGGCTGCATTTGAATATTCCGCAAGTTCTCGATAGCGCTCTTCGCTAAGTTTGAGTTTGGCCTCAATTTCCTTGCGCTTTATGCAATGACGAATCGTGCGGTCTAGTATGCTGGGAGTAAGTTCCTGTTTGGGGAGAAAGTCACTGGCGCCATCTTCCAGAGAGTGTTCTTCAACCCAGCTATCTCGATAACCCGTGAGGATGATAATGGGGGTCGTTATTCCCAAATGGAGGATTTCCTGCATGAGATCAAGGCCGTCCATCTCTCCCAGGCGATAGTCTAGAATACAAACGTCGAATGATTTTTCCTTCAGAATGGCGAAAACCTGATCATAAGTTGCAACCCACTCCATTTCATAGGATACCCGCTCTATTCGACTAAGCAATTTTCTGACAAGCAGGAAATCTGCTTCTTCATCGTCAATCAACAGGATGGTGAGATTTTGCTTCATGGACGGAAACTCCATTCCAGGTTCGGCAGAACGCTGTCATCTGAAGCAAAATTTGAATTAAAGCTGAGTTTGAACGGCTCCATTTTCTGACGCCCTTTACTTCTTGAATGCTTCAAATGTTTGGAATTAAACCGGAAATTTAATCTGGTTGTTTGATTTTTTTGGTCTTTTTAATCCGGATGAGAATGGGCGGCTCCTTGAGGTAAAAACGGCTGGGGAACTATGGGCAAGAAAGGATGATGTCTGACCAAAGTATTCCATATCTTCAAATTAATTATACCACTACAA
>JBNKOV010000903.1:0-2524 GCA_050294955.1 Holophagae bacterium | reverse complement strand
GACTTGATCAATTGAGCATCTGGGCGCAAGGTGATAAGTTTTTTGGATGGGAACACCAGTTACAACCAAATCTTCATGGCTGAGGAAGACATAACTAAAATGGCATTTCGATGTCCTGGTTTTGTGGGCTTGTTGACCATTGCGGCTACCGTTGAAGACGGTCAGGACGCCAGTCCCTCTTTTGATGTAGAGGTTGTCGTGTGCAGAGCGCCATTAATCGACGCACAACCCCAAAGCGTTACAGAATGCAGTGGTGAGTTTGTATCCTTTCTCGTAACTGTGTCTGGACCTGAGCCCTTGTCTTACCAGTGGTTTAAGAACGGCGCGCTTATTGACGGCGCAATATCGCCAAACCTCGATCTTCCAAACATCGCTATATCGGATGCTGGTGACTATCACTGTGTCATTACTAATGATTGTGATTCGCAAACCACTAATTCAGCGACGCTTGTCGTAAATGAAGGCGTTGTTGTCACCCAGGATCTTCAGGATCTCGTGGTGTGTCCCGGGGGCGACGCCTTGTTTACAGTCACCGTTGAAGGCTCAGCGCCTGTGACCTACCAATGGCGAAAAAACGGAGAGAACCTTCAAGGCGAAAACGGGTCTGTGTTGATCATCCCCTCCCTGACCTTGGAAGACGCGGGAACCTACGACTGCATCATTAGCAATTCCTGTAGTTTGGAAATGTCGAACCCAGCAGTCCTAACCGTAGAAGGCGAACTCAACGCGCGTATTCTGCCCGGGTCCATTGGCGCCGGACTGAGCCCCATACAGCTCCTGGCTGAAATGGACTGCGTGGTTCAAGGCGTTACATGGGAGTGGGAAGATTTAGAATCCGGCGTGGTCTTTGGCCAGGACCAGAACCCGGTGATCATCGAACCGCTTCCCATCGAAACCACCACCTATAAACTGACTGCAACCGATGGCCTCTCTCGGGAAACCACAGAGGCCTTTGCGGTTATCCTGGTGTCCCCAAACTCACTATATGCCGATTTGAACGGGGACGGTTGCAATACCCTGGCTGATCTTTATCTCCTGATGGAAAACTGGGGCTTCCCCTTGTCAGACGATCCCAACGGCGATGGCATGGTGGATGTGCGGGATTTGATGTATATTAATACTCTCGATGAGACCTGTCCCAATTAAAAAGCGAGGAACGGATGGCCGCATTTTTAAAAAACTCAAAAGCAGTAATTGGGATGATCCACGTCGCCCCCTTGCCGGGAACACCTCGTTTTAAAGGCTCTTTCAATCAGATCCTCGATAAGGCCGCCGAGGAAGCCCTGATTTATAAAAGGGCAGGCGTGGACATGTTGGCCATAGAAAACATGCACGACGTTCCTTATCTGAATCGGGAAGTGGGGCCAGAAATTGTGGCTGGCATGACAGCCGTGGGATTGCTTGTGAAGCGCGTCTCCGAAATGGCATGTGGCGTTCAAGTGCTTGCGGGCGCAAATAAAAGTGCTTTGGCTGTAGCACTTTCCGCAAATTTGGACTTTATCCGAGCCGAAGGTTTTGTCTTTTCTCATGTGGCCGACGAGGGTGCTATGCAATCGGATGCTGGCGAATTGTTACGGTATCGCAAACAAATAGGGGCGGACCACATCCCCGTTTTGACCGACATTAAAAAGAAACACAGCGCCCACGCTATTACGGGAGATGTCTCCATCGAAGAAACAGCTAGGGCAGCCGAATTCTTTTTAAGCGATGGGGTAATCGTCACAGGAACCGCAACGGGCGCCGCTGCAGATCCCGCTGAATTGGATCGTGTGGCCCGATCCGTCGCCATCCCAGTGATCGTGGGATCTGGCGTCACCTCGGACAATCTCCACCAGTTCTTGCCTGTTGCTGACGCCGTGATCGTGGGCTCCTGGTTCAAAAAGAACGGGAAATGGAATCAAGATCTGGATGAAGACCGAGTGAAAGTCTTCATGCAAAAGGCGCGGGCTTTGAGGAATAGGTAATTTCTTTATTTCAAGGCTTTCATTTTTTTAGTGAAACTTGCTTACCATTTGGTGCGTACGTAATATATTAAGACGGGCCAGAGCCAGTGTTCAAGTAGCCTGAACGGACTTTTGTAACTATTTATTAAGTGATAGAAATTGGTGGCCCGATTCGCTTAAACAGTCCGTCTTATAAATAAAGGCATTCTCAAAAGGCGAACGCCAATTGACTGCCCTAACACCAATATGAGGCGCCTGATCTTTTTAAGGTGCAGCGAGTAACCGCTATTGCAGCAAGGTGGCCAATTCATTTATCCATACGCCACATTTTCTGCGCCTAAAGTTTTGAGACCGTGGAGGGCGTATGAACCATCATTTTGAAGCACAACCCAATGTTGTAGGAGAAGTGACCCAATTAGAGTTGCTTCTGGAAATTGATAACCAGGAGATTCATAAAAAAATCCGCGAAAAGAGCCTTTCCAGTGATCCAACCGTTCTTCTTTTGATCAGCAATAAAGATCGTGTCTTTGGAAGATGGCTCAAGCTAACTTTCCCTATTGCCGAGCAGAGCAGTATGGATT
>JBNKOV010000902.1:0-2525 GCA_050294955.1 Holophagae bacterium | reverse complement strand
GAGGAAGCATAACATGTTAGAGCATTATCTGAGCCTGTTTATTAAGTGTCTGTTCGTCGAAAACCTGGCACTGGCCTTCTTCCTGGGAATGTGTACCTTTCTGGCCGTTTCCAAAAATGTGAAGACTGCCTTCGGTCTGGGGATATTTGGGAGAAATGCCATGGAACTTCTGTTACCTGGTTAGTTGGCTAATAACATGGTCTCATTCCGCCTTTCAGGCGCGAATCTGTAGAAGAGATATGCTTTGAGTCGGTCTTTAATCCGAGAGAATTGGCAAAAACCGCATTTCCTCTTTTGTAAATGATGTTTCCAACTGATTGACTGCAATACCAAATGCCAAAAATCACTTTAGTAAGAACTGGTTCTCACCCTAATGGAATCCATAACTTCTATGGTTGGCTACAAAAGCTTATTGTTCGGTTTAGGTTTAAACCTGATGGATTGGGAGTTGTCGAGATGACGCAAAAAATAACAATATGAGATTGTTATTGGAAAGGGATGGGCTGGAAATCCTTAAAATAACGTGGGCTGTCATTGGTTTTGGCAACATTTTTATGAGGCAACGGTTTCTTCTACCGTAACATTTTGGATGAGCGAATGTGCGGAGCATATTTATATTTGACCATCGACAGAACACAAGATTTTGCTGAATTCTTCCAACTTTTTGGAGTCAATGGTTTCTTTTTGAATATAGCGTTTTGAACGGTCTTCAGCTCCCAAGAGGGCTTGGCCCTGGCGAACGCCTGCGGGGTGATTCACTTCCCGATGGGTCGGGTTGTATTCGCAATCATGACCCTGGGTCCAATGCCCAGTTATTGTGACTTCTTGTGAGCGCCCTGTTTCATTTTTGTTTCCGGCTTTGCCCGGAAAAGGAGATTTTTACTATGGTTGCTAATGGAAGAATGAATGGGATGAAGGTTATCAGCGCCTGTTTGCTGTTGTTCTCGGCTCTTATGCTTTTGGGTCAGGCTACCAGCAATAGCAATACAATTCAGGGCGAAATCCGTTTTACCAATACGAATCCGCAGGTTCTTGCTCTGCTTCAAGGCGGGGTTGGTCTGAATTCCTGGCGGGTAACCGCCAATAGCGTGGGCGTGTCAACGCCCTATAACAATACGGCTACGGGTTCGGCTTCGGACTCTCTGAGCACTGCTTACCAGATTGCCGTTGAGAGCGGCGTTGCGGGCTCCGGCATTGTTTATGAGCTGAATATTTGGAACCGCTATCATGATTACAATCTGAGCGAATATCATTTTCTGAAGACTTTGGCTCCGCCGGTGGAGGAGGAGCCGGCTCCGCCTGTGGTGGTGGATGTGGCCCAGTGCGCCGGCATTTTCCTCATTTCCTGGGTGAATTCGCTGGGAAGTCCTGTCTCGGTTTCCTCCGGTCATGTCACTGCCTTTATGGATGATGGCGGCGTCTTTGTTCAACAAGCTCGAAATGGCTGGCTGCAGCCAGGCACGACGGAAATCTATCTGCCGGTTCGGGGAGGGGAGAACTTTCGCGTGGATATCCATTACGCCACGACGGTTGGCAGCGATCCCTATTCGGATCTTCTGACTTTTAGCAGGGATGTTTCGCAAAACCATGCTTCGGTTTGTGATGGGATTACGGAAATTGAGGTTGTGGTTCCCGGTGGGGACGGCGGTGTTGAGGAACTTCATCTCGGCAAGATTATTGGGGATATAGATGTTTTGAATGAAGTTGAAGTAACCTCTGGGGTTGAGACGGCATTGAGAGCTGCCGAGCCCAATGGCAATTATCGGTTGGACGGCTTTTTTGGCAGCGGGTCTTTTGAACTCGAGAATTTAATTCCATCTGTTGGGTCTGGTCAAGGCTATTCCCTGCGAGCCGAGATGTTTTTGCGCCTCGGAAATCGATTTACACGGTACACTTTCCCAACCTACGGGGCTGGAACGGTGGATGTCCCACCAGATGACACCGTGGATTTGGGCAATAAGTACGTCATGGATCCAGGTTATGTGAGGGGGGATATTCTGGTGGCTGGCCCGCCGCCCGGACCCCATGGCTCTCCTCTGGAATATCTTTACCATTCCTATAATTACGATAATGATGGAGACGGCGTTCCCAATCGCACCGACCTGGCCTATACCTGTCGGGTTTCGTCCAATGGTGTGAATACACTTGCGCCAGGGGCGATTCATACCGCCTATGGCGGCAATTCCTTTTCCCATTACGCCGGTGGTTATGATGCCGCCAGCCAATCCTTTTTGGGAGATTACGATCTCATTCTGGGCGGTCTCGATGGTTTGGCCAGCATTTGGACAGCGCCTCGATTTGACTTGGATTTCTACCATTTGGATCAAAGCAATCCTGACAATCACTACAATGCTTTTCTTGCTATAAATAACTACATTTATGGGGACATCGCAGTTTCGCCAGGCAGTGTGGAAATGGCTCCGCAGCATTTCTGTCTGAGCAAGGTGATTGTGGATTTTCAGTCCACCCGTCCATTCTATTCACCTTTTATCAGTGGCATTGGCGTCTACCAGGGTTTGGATTTT
>JBNKOV010000901.1:0-2526 GCA_050294955.1 Holophagae bacterium | reverse complement strand
ATTTCATAGACGCCAGAACAAGACACCCTATGACAACTCGCCCCTTCCAATAGATGAAGGTCACCCGCAGCTACATCCAGGCTGTGACGACAAACCCCGCAAATAAGGCTCTGCACGGCCAAGTCAATGGTTAAGGCCGCTGGGTTCAGACCCCAGGTTCGTTGGTCTCCGCGCAGGTATTGGCTGAGCAGTTTGGCCTCAGTTAGGCATTCCAAAGCCGTAATCAAAGCCTGCTCCACCTCCAATTCGCCCCGCATGGCCCCCGTGAATAGCGCCTTGTCCGTCCAGAGCGGATTCCACGGTTTGATTCGTCCACCAAATTTTATGGCCTGGAAATCGGTGCGCTTATCTTCCGAAATGAACATGGGCCGTCGAAAATTGGGTCCGAAATTAGGAGCCCAGGGTTTTTTGTTAAAAATGTAGGTATTGCCGCCACTTTCCAGGTAAGTCTCCAGCTCCGGCAGCATCACTCCGCCCTGATTCTTCAGCTGAAGCATGAGGCCGTGCATCCATCGCTCTACCTGCATTAAAGCCACATCCCGTAGGCTGCCCACCCGATTGATCAACAACTCGTGAACCCGCACAGCGGCATTTGCAAATGTGGACCCGCCCAGACGCAAAACCGCAGCGCGACTCTTTTCCAGGCTCCGTCCAATCCGGGCGTGAAGGCTCAACTGATGGCCCAGGCTTAAGGTCAACCGTTTTTCCACCATCTCATGGAGATCACTGTTCTCCGGAAAAACCCCCGTCTTAACGAGGGTTTCAAAATCCTCCAACCACAACATATTCGGTGCAATGAAGGTGCTGATAAATCCCAAATCACCCTTTTCCTTGCGCCAATACTCGCAAAACACCTGGGGAAAACGATCCAAAGTTAGAGGTTCCGGTTGTTGGGCCAGACATTGCGCCGCCGCAATTCTAAGATTGAACCGCCATGTTCTGCTCTCAAAGAAACCGGCTCTATGGGCCGCGTCCTGTACGCTATCACTGAAGGCCAACATCTTGGGTTGCGGGTTATAGCTCGACCCAAACGCCTGGGTAATCAGGGTGCTGATCATGCCCGCTCCCCGCACTCCCACCAGGGTCATGCCGGAGTTGGCGCCACAGAAGGGACAGTTTTTGGAAGCTACTTTTTTACTGTTCCCGCTTTTTAAATGAACCACACGGGTCAAGTCGGGTCGAAAAACCGGAATCAGGGCGGGATGATCACATTTCAGGCAACGCTCCCGATCCATGGGATTTAGCGCGCTGCACTCCCCGCACAGGTTGTGAACCGCCAACTGCTCTTTACCCACAGGCGGTTTGCTTCCCTCAACCAGGGGAAAGAGAAACTGTAATTTGTGATCACCGCGAAAGAAGGCCCGATATAATGCCTTGAGATCCTTGCCCAAAATATTGCTGTGACTCTGTTTTAACGCGGTCCACCCCATAGCTCCACATTCCCGACAATGCACCAGGGGTAAATGCTGTTTCAGCTGGTTCTCGGTGAGGTCGTCGGAATAGCGCAATACCGACGGTCGAGTCAGGCTGGCCACCATTCGCCGCATTTCACGGGTCCACAGTTGAATCCTTAAGTTGAGAAAGGGTCTGCCATCGGGGTTTCGGGCGTGGGCTACCAAGCCTAACATGCTATTTACAATGGTGATGCGGTCATGCAACTTGAGATTTGCCAAATTGGGACCGCCCAGTTTTTCCGCGAGTTCTCGCTCGTCCATAACCTGCTGGCCACCCAAGGTACGCACCAGGTTTTGGAAGAAAAAATGACCCATGAGGTCTTTTCCCAATTGAATGCGGGTCTCCAGCTCGCCAATGTCGCCCGTGTCTGTGTTAAACCAGAGTTTTCGAACCGCTTGCAGCCAATGATTCGGCGTGGAGCGCCTACCCGGATTTAATGTCTCCAGATCGTCCTGACCCGGCATGGCGAAGTAAACGGTGTTTTCCGTAAGGAACTCGGCGGGTTTCTTTCTCTGTTCGCCGATGACGGATTCATCTTCAAACTGGCAACCAAAAAGGTTTTGGGCATAGTCCGGCAACTGTCTCCCACTGGGGTCGCCGCCCAATGTGGCGGAGGTGCCCACGGCGCAGAGCCAGTTCTCCGGTGTCGCCAACCGCGCCTTGAGGCGGCGCAAGAGACAGGCCAAATCCGTGCCTTGAGCGCCGTCAAAGGTATGCAATTCATCTACAACGAGGTAACGCAGGGTTTCCGCATCGTTTTCAGCCCAGAGTTGGCTATCTTCGGGTCGCACCAGCAGATAGTCCAGCATCTTGTAGTTGGTCAGCAGGATGTCGGGTGGATTGCGACGCATACTATGTCTATCTGTAATGAGATGGTTAGGCCCCATGGTGGTGGTAGGTTTTTCTCCCTCGTCCAATCCGCCCACATACAGGCCGGCGGTCACCTGGCCGGGCAGGTGCTGGTGAATGAGGTTGGCGAGACGATGGGCCTGATCACTTCCCAGGGCGTTCATGGGGTAGAGGATGATGGCCTTGATGTCCGGTTCCTGGCGGTGGCGGTAGCAGTGGTCC
>JBNKOV010000900.1:0-2527 GCA_050294955.1 Holophagae bacterium | reverse complement strand
GGCGAATTTCAGAGCCGCTTCAATGGACTCCGTTCCAGAATTGGTGAGGAAAGCTCGGTCCAAACCATTTGGGGCAATAGCCGTAAGAGTTTGCAACAACTGAGCTTTTTGATCGTTGTAAAAAGCGCCAGGGCACGAAATGAGCGTGCGGGCCTGCAGGGTAATGGCATCCACCACAGCGGGATGACAGTGGCCAAGATTGGCCGATCCCTGACCGGCGATGCAATCCAGATACTCGCGTCCCTCATCATCCCAGACACGGCTTCCCTCCCCGCGAACCAGGGCCACGCCTCGCTTTCCATAGACATCCAACTCGTGGTTCTGTTGAAGACTTGCAATATTAGAAGCTACTTCCATCATATTCCTATCCCAGCGTAGCGGCAGGGGCCCGCTCAATGGTGGTCCCTTCGCCCGCAAGGGCCTGGCTAACCGGATTCTCTGCCCGTCCGTCCGCAATGTAGACCGTGGGTTCCCCGTGCTCGAAAAGCTTTTTCAGCGCTCGGATCTTGCGCTTCATTCTTGCAGCCACCCGGCCCTCCCAGGTCTCCAATTCAATCTCGGAAACCTGTTTCACCAGAGATTGGGGATTCGCTGGATCTTGTAATAACCCAGGCGCTTCAATAAGTTGCACCACCCTATCGGCCTTCAACGCCTCCTGAAGGAGCGCCACAACTTCATCGTTTTCCGTGTTCACTGCGTTGCCCTGTTCATCCAAAACGGGAACGGTGAGAACCGGAGTGTATCCATTCTCTAAAAGGAGAGACAGCAGATGGGTGTTGACCCTTTTCGGCTTGCCCGACAGATCGCGAAGCATCATCTTCTTGCCGTTCTGCATCACGCGAATGCCGCGGTTACGTCTGGCTTCAATAAGGTTGCCGTCGATGCCGGACAGACCAACCGCGCTCACGCCCACCTTTTGCAACGCCTCAACCAACCGCTTGTTGCGCAGGCCCGCGTAGGCCATCATCATCATGTCGATGGTGTCCTCATCGGTCAACACACTGGAAAAACCGGAGATGGAGGTTACCGTCTTCACAGGTTTCCCCAGGTCCTCCGCCAACTGGTCTCGATACGCGTTGGCCCCATGCACAATGACCACAGGCTCTGCAATGGTGCTGATGTCCCTTGCCACTGCATCCAAATCGATAGCGGCTCCCCCGCCGATTTTTAAAATAATCATGATCTTCTCCTATGGATAAAAGAATGGCTTTAGCGAACCATGAGCGTGTTGTTGGGCAAAGGCTCCCAATGACCGCCCAATGGCTGAGAACAAAAGGCTTCACGCTCGCCCTTCTGATGGAAAAGCGTGAAATATTCCGGATCTTCCCCATACTGGGTGTTGGCGTAGATCTTCTCGCCGTCGGTCATGAGAATGTTCATGGCCCGAATATAGGCGGTGCGCCGCGTGATGATATCGAGAGCCTTTTTAAAGGCCAGGTCCAAACGCCCCTTGTCGAAACGCTTGATATAGTTGAAGATCTTCTCTGCGCCAATGCGACCCTCTTCCCGAATTTTAACCCCGTGCAGCTCTCCGTTGAAAATAAAGAACCGTTGGTCGTCGTAAAACGGCATATTGTTCACCAGCTCAATGCCTTCGTCGCGAAAAGCGCTGCGAGCGTGGATAATCAGGAAATCGCAAGCGCCAAAACCTCGGTGCTCGTCCTCCCAAATGGGGTCCAGGTTTTTATGCACCCGCCATTGGTTGTCGGAACGCATGGCCATGCCCCAGCCATGACCCTGGAACTCCTTACTGTCCTTGCACATAGCCGCAAAATCGGGCAGCCAGTCTTCCACTTGAAAAGGGGTTTCGGATCGCACCATGAGAATTCTACACATATTACACCGGATGAAGGCCGGGGAACTCAAGCCCCAGATTTTCCTGGAATCCCAGCATCAGGTTCATGTTCTGAACCGCCTGCCCGGCAGATCCCTTAACCAAATTGTCGATTGCCCCGATCACCACAAGCCGCTCGCCGCTTGCGTCCAGAGCAAAACCCACATCGCAGAAATTGGTGCCCGCCAACAGCTTGGGCTCGGGATACCGATAAATGCCCTCCCGCTCCTTCACAATCCGCATGAAAGGCTCTGCGCCGTAGTATTCCCGATAAAGCCGCCACACGTCCTTTTCCGTAATGGGCTGCTTTGGAAAGACATGGCAGGTGGCCAACGCCCCTCGCACCATTTCAACGGAGGTTACCGAGAAATGAACGTTCAGATTCTGACCAAAACCCAATTCCTGTTTAATTTCAGCCACATGGCGGTGCCCCACCGGGGCAAAGGAACGCAAACACCCGCTGCGTTCCGGGTGGTGAGAGGCGTCACTGCTGCGATTGCCCCCTTCAGAAGAGCCCACCTTCACATCCACCACGCTGCGATTCAAATCAATTAAACCCGCATGGAACAAGGGATAAAGGGAAAGGATGGTCACCGTTGCGTTGCAGCCCGCGCAGGCCACGTAATGGGCGTTTTTAATATCATCCCGATGAAGCTCCGCAATGCCGTATGTAAACTGATTCAGCAACTCGGG
>JBNKOV010000899.1:0-2527 GCA_050294955.1 Holophagae bacterium | reverse complement strand
ATTCAAGGCGCACCTTTTCTGGGTGCAGGACATTCCCCACAATTCGGATGTTGGCGGCGTCAGGGTGGCTGAGGCTAATGGTGTTGTATTCTGTGTAGAGATCCGGAGACGGAAGATTGTCTCCATCTTCAAGTTTGATGGTCACGGGAGCCAGGATCCGGCTTCCAGAAAGACAGGCCAGGGCCTCGTTCACGGTGGCGTAATGTTGAGGGACCCTGAGAGTGACAGGGCTTCCGATTACCGATGAGAGTTGGGAACACCGATCCCTTTCTCGGTTGTAAATGGTAAGGTTGATATTGTCAAAATAGGTCACGGTTCCATTGCTGACCAGGCGAATGACGAGGTTTTCTTTTTTCAAGGCGTCTGGAATCTCATCGTCGTCACCCTCATTGCCGGTTTTAAACTGGGTTTCAAACCAGCGGAACTCTCCAGGTTCTATAAATGTGTCGTCGTCACTCTCAAACTGTGCGAGAACCGTGTCTCCGGCAGTCAGTTGCAACTTAAAGCCAGGAAATTCCCCGGCGTATCTTCTGCCCACGTCAACGCCCAACGTATAAACCGTATTTGGGATCAGCTTATGATCCAACTCCTGATAGAGTTCGCCCTGGTTGACAAAGGCGCAATTCCCAGCGAAAAAAGGGTTGAACGAGTCTGGCGCTGGATTGAATACGCCTCGTTTCCCAACCTCGGCGGTGGATTGCCAATGGGTGATGAAGGTGTTGTAGGTTCCTCTAAATGGATTTTGGGATTCAAAGCCGGGGTTTTTTACGGAAATGCTTTGAGAGAATAGGGGGGAAGTTAACAGGGTAAAGGCGCAGAGCGCCGCGAGATATTTCAAAATAAGTCCTCCGAATGTAAGGTCTGGTTGTTTGGGATGCCAGACCTGGAATCAGCCATGAGGCGAATGGCCGGAGTCGGCGTATCTTTTCATTGCTTAATTGTTTAAAACCGGATGGTTTTGAGCAGATTTAGTTGATTTTGAACCAACCTTGAAAACCCGCTTCTCTTACTACGGTCCACCCCTGAATTCATAACAAAAAAAGTTGTAGATTTTCTATAGATTTACACAGGCGAGAAAAGATCATGACAGAGCTGTGATGAGAAGCAAGCATAAAAGCCAATTTCTTGATGTAATGGCGCAATCAGAATTTGATTTCCAAGGGATTAAGATGTAGGATTAAGTGTAGGGATGTCATGGAAATGAATGCCTAATACGGAGTGGTCGAAAGGATGGACTTATGAGCCAGATCGATTCCGACAAAGCGGTTGATAGCGCCATTAAGGCCTACCTTTTAGAAGCGACGGATCTTCCCGTTCTTAATATTTCTCAGGTAGGCTTGTCTCTTGAAACCAACGCTCCGTTAATTATAGGCCAACACTATGTTTTAAATCTGAAGTCCAGAGCCCAAAAGGTTCTCATGGACGGCATGGTGGTGCGCTGCCGATTAAATGAACTGGCGGAAACCATGACGGGAACTCAATTGCCTCTATATCACAATGGATTTGAGTTTCAAATTGAAAGAAACCCCAAAGAGACGCGGCTGTTGAATATCCTTCAGGATAATCTCTACGGAGAGAAACGTCTCGGGGCTTCCCGAATCAAGCCCATGCACAAACTGGTTGCCGATGTTGGTCGTCCATGTTTTACAGCGGTGAAGAAACTGGAAAAAACGGGGATGCTGGTAGAAGGCCCCGAATTGCTGGACATGGATGAAATGTGGCCTGTTCTTCTCCAAAACGGAGAAGATGGGGTAGAATTGGATTGTCATATCGTCCTGGGTTCCAGGAAGGATGGCAGCTCCAACTACCTCATGCTGTTGGAATTTCTGAATCTCACCGATCATGAGATGCAATTCCTGGATAATGCAGTGGAGGTATTTTAATCGTTAACCTTGAAGTAATGCGGAAAGTAGACATGACCTTATGGACAAGCATCTGAGATAGATGGAGAAAGGAGTGGTTCGTGTCCCAAGATATTATCCCCGTTGTCGATCTGGCCTCTAAAAAAATCGACAAATCGCTGATCAATTTGATTCCCATTAAAGTTCTGAAAAAGCATACAGTGGTGCCTATTAGCAGGCGCGGCGCAACCATTACGGTCGCCACTCATGATCCCTCCAATATTTTTGCAGCCGATGAGTTGAAGTTCATTACAGGTTACAATATTGAGCTGGTTGTTGGTAAGAAGGCTGATATTGAACGTATCCTGGGCACCGACACCATGCTGGAAGAAATAACCCAGATAACTGCGAGAACGGCAGACCCCCAAGCAGCGCCGGACTCCATCCCCGAACTGGAAGAAACCGGCGACGAGTTTCTTGATTTCCACGAGTTGGAAGGGGATGGCGGAGCCGACGATGGAGACGACCTCTATCTTGGCAACGTGGAGGATTTTTCAAGCCTGGTGTCCGGCGCCATTGAAGACATTGAGGTTGTGGACACCAACGACGAAGAAGCCTTGAGCCACAATGTGGACGCGCCAATTATCAAGCTGGTGAACGGCATCCTTATGAAAGCCATTCAGATG
>JBNKOV010000898.1:0-2529 GCA_050294955.1 Holophagae bacterium | reverse complement strand
ACGGGTATTGGTGATGATACTCTGGATGGTGGAACCGGTGATGATATCTTACAGGGTTATGGGGGGAGCGATGTTTATATCTTTGATCGCGGTTATGCTGCGGGCGCAGCGGCTGCGGCTTTTGGCCTGCCAGTGGGCTCCTTTCGGGCAGTATCCAAGGCTTGCCATTCCCTGGGCGCGTCGGAAGGGCGGTTTGCCCTGGAACGCCAAGACGCGGTCGAGGGTTTTCTCCAGGCCTGTGGAGAGGGGAGAGGCGCAGCAGGAGACGCCACGCCGCCCGGACCCTGGTCTCATACCTCGGTGAACGAGCCTGAGATTCAGAAAGCCTTGTCCGGTTTGGACTTCAGTGGAAACGAGGAGGGGCTCATTCCTCGATTCGGCGTGATGCTCACGGATCATTTCGCCAATTTCTACAACCGCATTTCCTTCCATTTCCTTCAGGTTCTTGAAGATACAGGCATGCGCGAGCTGGCTGAGGAACTGTTGGTTGAGGCGGGGCATCGCTGTGCTTTTAATACCTTTGGCGGCATTATGGTCAGCGCGGAGTGGGATGCGGTTATTCGACCCATGTGCAGAACCCCGG
This sequence comes from Holophagae bacterium, assembly GCA_050294955.1. Taxonomy (GTDB): domain Bacteria; phylum Acidobacteriota; class Holophagae; order Acanthopleuribacterales; family Acanthopleuribacteraceae; genus JBNKOV01. The sequence continues at coordinate 1,946 of JBNKOV010000898.1, read as the reverse complement.
AAGACTGGGTCCATGGCATTGTGGCTGTGGTAAATACCTTCGGTTGGGGGACATGGCGGGTTTGCGAGCTGAGTTCGGACCATCTCGTTTTGCGCATTTACGACGATTACGAGAGCAGGGGTTATCTGGGCATGTACGGCGTTGCCAATCATCCCGTTTGTTTTCTGGCCAGTGGAGGCGCTGCCGGTGTGATGAACCTGGTTTACACGGGCGACATAGCCAGCGGTCCTGTATTGGACAACGCATTCTACTTGCGCATATTTGAGGCTTCAAACCGCTACACGGCTCGCCAGGTTCACTGTATGGCCATGGGCGCGCCCTACACAGAAATCCATGTGGAAAGGGTGAGATGATATTTCGCAAAACGCCTAATGAGAGATGTCTGAACGGATTGCAATTCGACTATTTCTTATCTCGCCCATGTGAGCCGGAATGGCTTGTTGAAAGATTCCAGAACGTGCTGGGTCCAGGGCTGTTCCGCCTGGAGGAGCGATTGGGAGAACGCCGTATTATTCGGCTGATTTTGCAATTTGTGATGGAGTTGCGTCTTGGAGAGCGGGACGACGGGTTCACGCTTATTCATCGCATGAGCGCCAATGCTGAACGCCGTGAGGTCACCGAGCGCCTGCTTGAGCAGGAATTGCACGCTTTCCCGGAGGCGGCCTCATGAGAAAGGATGCGCCAACCCCTTCTTACTTCGACTGTAACGCCTCTACGCCTATTGACAATGGCGTGCGCCTCGCCATCAATCATTGGATGCGATTGTGGGGCAACGCCGAGGCGTTGGTCCATGCCCACGGTAGGAAAGTAGGCGGCGTGGTGGAAGAAGCTCGGGAAAAGATTGCGTTAGCTCTATCCACTCGACCCCAAGACGTTGTTTTCACCAGTGGCGCGACAGAAAGTAATAATCTGGCATTGCAAGGGATGGTGTCGTATGGTCTTAAAACGGGCCGCAAGCATATCGTCACCTCATGCATTGAGCACGCTTCGGTTTTGGAGACGCTGTCCCATATGGAAGATCTGGGTTTCCAGGTGGATCGGGCTGGGGTAGATTCCCATGGCGTTGTGGACCCAGACGATTTAACGGCGCTCATTCGGGAAGATACGCTGCTTGTGTCACTTATGGCCGCAAATCATGTGACTGGAGCCCGTCAGCCGGTGATGGATATCGCGGCCAGACTAAAGGACAGCGGGATCTTTCTGCATGTGGACGCGGCTCAGGGTTTTGGACGGATGCCCCTGGATTGCCGTCATATCCATCTCATGAGCATTGCGGGGCACAAACTTTACGGACCCAAGGGAGTTGGCGCTTTAATTGTTAAAAAGAACACCCCTTTGTCGCCCCTCTTGTTTGGGGGTTCCGGCGGCTTGAGACCGGGAACTCTTCCGGCGGCCTTGATTGGGGGATTGGGAATGGCGGTTGAGTTGGCCATGCTGGAAGGTGAAGAGCGAACGCGGCAATGTCAGGTCATGGGCCAAAAGCTTGTGAAGGAATTGGAGCCTCTAAAGCCGGTGTATTTCAGCGATCCTCAATTCTGCCTGCCTCATGTTGCCTGTCTCGCCTTTGAGGGGATCGAGGCGTCCCTTGCCATATCTGCCCTGGCCGATCATATTTCCCTTTCTCGGGGTTCGGCGTGCGCCACCGGTGAGGACGGGCCTTCTCACGTGTTGCTGGCCATGACCAGGGATCCTGCGCTCCTTGATGGCGCCCTTCGTTTTTCCTGGTGCCATGAAACCACGGAGCCCGACTGGTCTGCGATTCGCGGTATTTTGAACTCTCTGAGGGATTGACCTTCGGCAATGCCGCCGTTTTTGCAATCCGCCCCTGGCGCAGGCTTGTGGTTGACAAAGGCCCTGAGGTAAACATAAAGTAGACGTTCCAGTCTCGACGTCCGTGATTTTCACGCGTCCCCAAAGGGAGGCCTTAGTGACCGCTCGCAAGATAC
>JBNKOV010000897.1:0-2532 GCA_050294955.1 Holophagae bacterium | reverse complement strand
TTGATTTCCACAACTTGGACGGGCGATTGGGCCTCTTGAAGGATTTGCATCACCACCCGTCTGGTCAATGGTTTGGCAATCAGCTCGCATTTATGGGATATGGTTTCGGAAAGTGGCTGGGCCATTCCCATCAAAACCAGCTTTTCGCTGGATTCTGGCGACCAGATCTGGTTGATGGTCTCCTGGCCGCTCCAGCCTGGAGGCAGTTTGGACGCCACGAATATACGATCATAGGGCCTGCCAGCCATCCTAGCCTTTGTAGCTAAACGGTAGGCGCCCTGGCCATTGTAGGCATGGTCCAAATGGATGGTTGGACCCAGGCCTCCCTCATCAGCCAGCCGCTTGAACAGCTCATGGCAGTTCTCTTCGGGATCCACAACCAGGATTCGTGAAAGCATGGGTACGGCCCCCTCAGGTTCACTGTTTGCTGTATTCAAAGATATCAAAAATTTTAGAGCTCATCAAGTTAATAGCCTTTAAATATAACAGGCAATCTTTATTTGATCTTTTTCCCATGAAGGGGTAGGCTTGAGTTGGTTTGGATAGAAGACCCCTGTGTTGATCGGAGGAGTGATGATTGTTTTGGCTTTATGTCTTTTTGGCGAAATCGCCTTTCCCCAACAGCCTGATATCCGGTTAGAATGCTTTTCGGCTCCCAGGAATGATGGAGACCTCTGCTTTTTCGCCCCTCACGAAAATGAACATGTGGTGAACGCATATCTCGCGGAAAAGGTGCAGGCCACCCGCGGACGCTTTGTCGTATTACGGCAGTCTGGGGAGCGCCATGTTGTACTTGAAGTACAAGGTCAACGTTTTGAAGTTGATCCAAATCGCATCTTCACCCGAGCCGGCGCTGGTTCTTCCCTGCTGAAGCTGAATCCCCACCTGAAAAAGGATTCGGCCGTGTTCCCCATGGCGCTTGAGCGTACAGTGGCGCTGGGGCGTTTCGTTCTGGAGCAAATGGGGGCCTTCAAAAATAAGAATCTTATTATGATTGCGGTTCACAATAACACAGAAGGCTTCGACAACGACGGCAGAGGAGGCGAGGGGACAATCTCCATCAGGCGATATGCGATGAAGCTGGAAGCTGGGGCGAAGTACATTAAAAGCATTCATATAGGGGATGGGGATGAGGACGACCTGTTCTTTATTAACAGACAAAGCGATTTCGAGACTTTGAAAAAACTGGGGTGGAATATTGTGCTCCAACATCCTCAGGTTGCGACCCTTCCCGATGAGGACGATGGGTCGCTTTCCGTGTATGCAGAAATGGAGGGGCACCGGTATATGAATATCGAAGCCCAACGAAAAGAGGGCGATGACCACCTTGAGGTCCAAAAGAAAATGGTGGACGTCGTCTTCCAAATTACAGAGTAGACCTCATGCGTATTACCGAACTGTCCAATCCTCATACCGCCGATATAGACAAAGTCTCTCTGTCTGGAATGATCGCCCGAATTGGATTGGCGGATGCAGAAATGTTCGGCTCACCCCAATGGGGAGCTGGGCTGTTGAATCCCCATCTAATAGAACAACTTGAGGCGCTACGGGCCAAAATTTTTCAAGCGCTTCAGCACCCCAATGGGAGAGTTGTCCTTGGCGGCGCTGGGACTAGCGGGCGTCTCGCCATGCATGCGGCGGCAGTGTATGGGGCAAACCTGGGACCGGGTCAACTTATCGGTCAGTTGGCGGGGGGACCGGACGCGTTTTTCAAGGCAAAAGAGCGGGTGGAGGATATGCCGTCCGCAGGCATCAAGGATCTGCAAGGGGCGCTGCCTCAGGATGGGCCTTTGGTTTATATTGGCATAACCTGCGGTCTATCTGCGGCCTACGTTGCCGGAGCACTGTATTGCGCCATGGGTCGGGAACAATCCTATTCAGCCATTTTGGGCTTTAATCCTCAAAAGGACGCCTCACAAAGACCTCTGCCAGGCTTGGACTGCTCCTTCCTCCATTTGCTGGAACGCCTTTCTTCTGAGAAAAAAGGCGCATTGCTGAGTCCCATCATCGGGCCGGAGCCCATCTGCGGCTCCACCCGAATGAAGGGCGGCACAGCCACGAGAATCATCTTGGCTTGCCTCTTGTCGCCGTTGGAAATCAGTGAAATGTTAATGCGCTTCCAACAATTACAAAAAGCGTTTTATTCCCGTCCCGACCACCTTCTTCCCGCTGTTGAGCGAGCTGCTCAAGCCCTGAGTCGAGGCCAGTCCATTGCCTATCTTGCTGGTCCCAGGGAAGGGCTTATGGCCATGTTGGACGCCTCGGAATGTCCTCCCACCTTTGGGTCGGACATCAATCAGGTCAGGGCCTTTGTGGATGAAGGTTTTTCGGTTCTTCTGCCCGAATTTAACATGGATGGATTCCACATCTCACGTTTTCGGCGGGAAATGGCTTTCGCTGTGTTTTTAATGGGCAGCCCCAATCTCAAAGGCCTTGAAGAGGTAGTGGTCAACGGCTATCGTTTGGAGCCGTCTGGTGATGTTCGTACTTTGATGCGCGACCTCCCCGCTGAAATGCGGGAGGCCGCTGGGG
>JBNKOV010000896.1:0-2531 GCA_050294955.1 Holophagae bacterium | reverse complement strand
GGGTTGTAAGTTGGTTCTCACGGGCCGATCACCTCGGAATGAACGCATTGACGGCGTGGTTAAGGAACTGGAGAAGCTGGGCGGAGAGGCAATTTACATCTCGGCTGATGTCAGTGATCGCCTCTCGGTAACCGGCTTGATTGATCAGGCCACTGCCCGGTTCGGCGCATTAAACGGCGTGATCCACAGCGCTGGCGTGACTCGGGACGCCTTCCTGATGAAGAAGGACTTCGTTGATTTCCAAGCAGTTCTGGCGCCCAAGGTGCTGGGAACCTATTACCTGGACGAGGCGACGGCGGGAATGGCATTAGACTTCTTTGTTCTATTCTCTTCCACCACTGCCATATTCGGGAACCTGGGTCAAACCGATTACGCTTACGCCAATGCCTGGCAGGACTATTTTGCGGCCTGGCGGGAAGAACAGCGGGCCTTGGGCAACCGGTCCGGAAAATCGCGCGCCATTAACTGGCCCTATTGGAAAGACGGCGGCATGACCATCGACGCGCCTACCCTGGCCCGCATGAAAGATGAAACCGGAATGACGCCCCTCACATCTGAAAAGGGGATTGAGGTCTTCCATGCGGCGCTTGGTTCGGATGCTCATCAAACTACCGCCTTCCATGGGATTAGACGAAAGATTGAACATTTCCTGGATCAGATCTTCAAGGTGGCCATCTCGCAACCGGCTGAGGCGGCGCCTGAACCGACTGCTGCGCCAGGTTTTGAGTCGAAAAAGGCTGCATCCTCCGGTTCCGATGGAAAGCGGGCTGAGGTTTTGGCCTTGTTGGTCGATGCGGTTCATATAGAAACCAAAATGCCAAAAGACGAGTTGTTGCCTGACGAGGACTTGGAGTCTTACGGCATCGATTCGGTGATGATCATGAACCTCAGCGCGGAGCTGGAAAAACGGTTTGGCAAATTGTCCAAGACCTTGTTCTTCGAGTATCGCACTCTCAACGAGTTGGTTGATTATTTTGTCACCGAACATGGCCATGTGCTGGGTGAAGCGGCGGAAACCGAAACCCCTGCGGCGGACGCGTCTGAAAAGCCCGGCCTCACCAGAGCCGAGATCATGGATATTCTAAAGCAGGCCATTCACAAGGAATCCAAAATGCCTGTGGATGAGTTGTTGCCGGAAGAGGATCTGGAATCCTATGGCATTGACTCCGTGATGATCATGAACCTCAGCGCGGATCTGGAAAAGCGGTTCGGCAAACTGTCAAAAACTCTGTTCTTTGAGTACCGCAGTTTGAATGAGTTGGCGGATTATTTTGTAGAAAACCACAGTGGAGGCGTCGTTGCTCAGCCCACAAAAGCGGCAGCGGCTCCCGTGAGCGTTCGGAGCGCTCGGACTCTGCAAAGGCCAACCCGTTCCAAAGCGCCAGCGCCTGTGAGCAAGGCGCGGTTGGTTTCTGAAAAAGAAGATATTGCCATTATTGGTCTGGCGGGACGTTATCCCGAGGCCCGGAACCTGGATGAGTTTTGGGAGAACCTGAAGGCTGGCCGGGACTGCGTCGTGGAAATTCCCGAGGACCGCTGGGACAAGGACATGTACTTCTCGGAAGAGAAGGGCGCCTTTGGCAAGACCTACAGCAAATGGGGCGGTTTCATCGACGATGTCGATAAGTTCAACCCCTTGTTCTTCAACATCTCACCGCGGGAAGCCGAATTGATGGACCCCCAGGAACGACTTTTCTTGGAAACCATTTGGGAAACCATGGAAGACGCGGGTTACACCAACCAGCAGTTGGCGTCGCGCCCCACCGGCGTTTATGTCGGCGTGATGTGGAACCACTACATGCTGCAAGGCTTGAATATCATGTATTCTGGGCAGGGCATTTCCGGCGGCAGCAGTTATGCCAGCATCGCCAATCGGGTTTCTTTCTGCCTGAACTTGACCGGACCCAGCATTGCCATGGACACCATGTGTTCTTCCTCGTTGACGGCGCTGCATCTGGCCTGTCAGAGCATTAGAGACGGGGAATGTGAGGCGGCTTTTGTCGGCGGCGTAAATATTGCCCCGCATCCCCACAAATACCTCGTTCTGGGCGTGAGCCGCTTCCTGGCTGATGATGGCCGATGCCGAAGCTTCGGAGTAGGCGGCAGCGGTTATGTGCCAGGGGAGGGTGTTGGCGCCATCCTGGTGAAATCGCTTACCAGAGCGTTAGCGGACGATGATCACATTTACGGCCTGGTGAAAGGCTCGGCACTGAACCACGGCGGTAAAACCAACAGCTACAACGTTCCAAACCCTGTCGCACAGGGCAATCTGATTAAAAAGGCGATTGAGAACGCCGGAATCAGCCCAAGCGATCTTTCCTATCTGGAAGCGCACGGGACCGGAACATCTCTGGGGGATCCCATCGAAATCACCGGCATGAGCCGGGCCTTTAAAGGTGCGGGCCTGCCGTTGCAATCCCTGCCGATTGGATCGGTTAAATCGAATGTAGGCCATCTGGAGTCGGCGGCGGGCATTGTCGCCATAAGCAAGGTTCTGCTTCAGATGAAGCATCGTCAACTGGTTCCCTCCA
>JBNKOV010000895.1:0-2533 GCA_050294955.1 Holophagae bacterium | reverse complement strand
GAACCAGGCTCGTTCTTAAATCCGGGTCCAGATCCAGGCGCGTGACATAATCGTAAACCCCTTCCTGAGGCAGCCTTGGCGCAATTCGGTCCTGCAGGAAATCGTTGAGCCGCTTGAAGACCCGCGTGAGACTGTCCACGCCTTCAAAGAGCCTTCCGGTGCGGAGATTAAAGGCAAACCATAGCAATACGAGCAGGATGCCAAGAGTGAATTTGGGGTGGCTCTTGAGGAAGAGGAATAAATTGGCCGTTCTCTCTCTGATCGCCTTGAACAGGGTGGACTGGCTGTCGTAGTCGAAGGTGAGCACCCATGCACGCCACTGGCGGCTGAGATAGGCAGTCAAGGCCCCGAAAAAATTGAGGTTATCCATTAACATAGGCGGCGTGGGATCCACGACATGCCAGGCATTGTCGTAATAAATCTCGGTCCAAGCATGGGCATTGGCTTCGGTCACGTAGTAGTAGGCGCCCGAGGGATGCATTTCATTGACAACAAAGCCCGTTACCAAGCGAGCGGGGATCCCTTGAGACCGCATCATCAGCACCATGGAGCTGGCGAAAAGCTCGCAATGCCCCTTTCGGGTCTCCATGAGAAAGGCTTCAAGCGGATCGCGAACCCCGCTATTCTGCACATCGAGGGTATAGGTGAAGTTATTGAGAAAAAAGTCTTTAAGCGCCAGCGCCTTGAGACCGTTGCTCAAAGGCGCGTCACCACCGAGAACTTGGGACGCGAGTTCGGCCAGGTACTCGTGATTACTGGGAACTTGAAGATAGGGGCCAAACTCCCGCTCGAACATGGGCAGGGGATCTTGAGAGGCTGTAATGTAATAGGTTACGGCGAGCGGCCTTTTTCGGTATATGGAGATGTTGGCCAGATAGCCCTCTACCTTTAGGGGACTCAGGCGACCTTTGAGCTGCACGAGGGTGTCGAAAAAGAAGATGACGTTTCCGTGGAGGGGATCCAGGTCCACCTTGTAATCGTAGGTGCGTTTTTCCGGCTCTGTGAAGGTGTAAACATCGTCATTCCAGGACTCTTTGAAAGAATCATACCCATTGGAAGACCAGACGCCCTGTTCGTAGTGATCCATAACCCGACCCTTGAGATAAGGACTGTGAAGTCCGCCGCTTAGGGGGGTGACGTCCATAACATGCTTTCGCGAGAGTTTTAGAGACCCGATGTCTGTCAGGGTTACCCGATCGGAGAAGCCGGATAAATTGTCTCCGGTGAGGCTGGGCAGGGCGGAGAGTGAGCTTTCGGGCACGCGGGGCATGAACCAGAAGACGATCAACCCTGCGGCGAAGGACATAGCGGAAAAGGGGATCATGGGCAGGCCATAGGCTTTGAGAAAGGGCAGAATTTTGTAATTGTAGGGCTGGCCCAGGTTGAAAGCGGTGAGACTGAAAACCGCCGAGAAGAAATAGCACCAGACCGCGACGATCAAACCCATCCCCGAGTCCATGGAGGTCATGTGTATGACGATGAGAAAGGAGATGAGGCTTAACAACCGAACAGGCGCGGTTTTTCTCAGCTCGCCATAGAGTTCATAAGCAACGCAGAACATGACCAATAGGAACACGCCCAGCAACATGTCGCCCCAAAAGAAGTGGTAGCAGAACTGGCCGAGCGACAACAGGCCGAAGATCTTCCACACCGGCCATTTCCTGACGCGGTCCAAGGGAATGGGAAACCAGATGGGGATAACCACCATGATTTGCACGAGGAAGAAGTTGACCCCATGCAGCCAGGTGGTAACCGAAGCGCCCAACACCAGTAACGACAGAATTCTCACTTTTTCTATGGGCATGAACCGCTCCGTTTTGATCCGCTCAAGCAACCTATAGTTTAGCTTATTTTTGGCGCTTATTCAATTCGAGAGCTGTTCCCAGGGCCAAGGCCAACGACGGAACTGGGTTGCCGGTTCTACAAATAATTGAGCGGGTTACGGTTCCTGAATGGGGGCCTGCGGTTTGAAAAAATGAACCGGGAAATAGGGCGTTGCCGCTGAGATATTTTGAAAATCATTCAGATTCCGGATAAGGAGCCCGGCGGGACGGACTCCCTTTGGTTTAAGATTAACTTAGCAATAGACCGTGTAGTTTTCGGTGTCCTTGCAAGCGTGCTGACCGTCTGTGTCGCTGCAATAAGCCGCGCAGGTGTAGGGAATGCAGGTAAAAGACGCAGGCGTCGCCCCCCCGGACAACTCTTCCTGTGCGCCTGTAATGAAACTGGTTACCTTTAATTCGGATATTTTGAGTTTCTTCATTTGATAGCTCCTGTATGTAAAAAATTGGACCATAAATACCAGAAAAGTCTACCACGAGCTTCGGCTTTCCCGCAAGCGTATGATTTTCAAGGCTAAAACCAGAATTAGCGCTCATGTATATCCGGAGCGCCAACCCGGTGAGGCCGGTCTTTTTGCCAGCGGAACAAAGCTGTGGTTGACTGAGTGGTCGGGTTGGTGTACAACAAGGATCATGCGCGGATTTGAGGTGGAGCAAGCCCTCCACGATTTCAACACGCGCCACCCTGTTGC
>JBNKOV010000894.1:0-2541 GCA_050294955.1 Holophagae bacterium | reverse complement strand
GATGGTTGGACCGTCAGCCTGCTGCTGAAGGAATTGATGACCCTATACCGAGCCCGTGCAAAGCATGAGACGTCCCCATTGCAGCCGCCCGCCATTCAATACGCGGATTTCGCCAGTTGGCAACGCCGCTGGCTGCAAGGAGAGGTTTTAGAGGAACAATTGAGCTGGTGGAAAGGGAAATTGGGCGGCGAGATACCCACCCTGAACCTACCCCTGGATCGGCCTAGAAGCGCTGCGGGCAGCGCCCCTGCGGAAACGATTTCCTTCTCCTTGGATCCCCAGACCGTCAAGGCGCTCCACCATATAAATCAGACCCACGGCGCAACGCCGTTTATGACGCTGCTGGCCGCCTTCAAGACCCTTCTCTCCCGCTACACCGGTCAAAAGGATCTTCTGATCGGCACGCCCATCGCCAACAGAAACCGATCCGAGCTGGAGACCTTAGCCGGGTTCTTTGTGAATACGCTGGTCATCCGATCCGATCTGAGCGGCGACCCTAGCTTTAGCGAATTGCTGGAAAAAGTGCGCCAGACCACTTTGGAGGCATACAATCACCAGGACGTTCCTTTCGAAAAACTGGTGGAGGCCATTAAGCCCGACCGAGACCTCACGCACACGCCTTTCTTCCAGGCGGTTTTTGCCTGGCAGAACGTGCCCAAACCGGATTACGCTACGCCGGAACTCCAGTTTGAGGCTCTGCCCTTCTTTCGCAAGTCCACGACCTTCGATCTATACTTGAGTCTCAATGAATCCGATCAATGGAACCGAGCGGAGGGCGATGGGATTACCGGCGCGTTGGAATACAACGCGGCCCTGTTTGACCGGGAAACCATGGACCGCTTCCTCGCTCACTTCAAACGCCTGTTAAGCCAACTGCTGGAAAACCCTCATCTCCCCATTTCCAGGGCGCCGCTGCTCGATTCGGCCACAACTCAAAAGCTGGTAGTGGCATGGAACGACACGACAGCGCCCCTGTCCCACCTGCCCATTCACGCATTGTTTGATCCGTTCCGCGAATCAGACAAAACCGCTGTCACCCTGCCCGACGAGAATGGCGGCAGGAGTTGGTCCTACCGTCAACTCTACGAAGCGTCCAACCGGGTTGCGCGACATCTCTCCCACCTTCCGCGGTGCTCCGCCGTGGGCGTCTACGCTCAGCGCGGGCCGGAAATGATCGCCGCATTCCTGGGCGCTTTGCGCTCGGGCTGCCTTTATGTGCCTTTGGACCCCAACTACCCTCAAGAACGGCTGGCTTTCATGATCGAGGAATCTGCCATTGAGACCATTCTTTGGGATCCCAATCTGGACCGACCGGCTGCATCTGAAGGGGTTGACATTTTCGATTTGAATAAGGCCGCGACCCATGGTTCCGCCGCCCCCCTTCATTGCTCTGTGTGTTCAGACGACGCCGCCTACATCATGTTCACCTCGGGATCAACCGGTCAACCCAAGGGCAGCGTCATCCCCCATCGGGCCGTGACGCGACTGGTGAAGGACAACCGCTTTATGAGTTTCCAACCAGAGGATCGTTGGGCTCAGGCGGCCAATACGTCTTTCGACGCAGCCACCCTTGAAATCTGGGGACCGCTGCTGAATGGCGGGGAACTGGTCCTTCTACCGTATAGCCAACCCTCACTGGAAGAATTGGGCGCCTTTCTCCGGGAGCAGGCCATCACCCATCTCTGGTTAACCGCCGGGCTCTTTCACCAGATGGCGGAAGCCCAAATGGCGGATTTCGGGGGCTTGCGCGTCCTACTGGCCGGGGGCGACGTGCTCTCCCCTGCGGCAGTCTCTGCAACCCTGAAAGCCCATCCCAACCTGACGCTGATAAACGGTTATGGCCCAACAGAAAACACCACTTTCACGACCTGTCATATCATGACTCAGCCGCCGGAGCCCGGTCCAATTTCAATTGGTCGGCCCATTTCCAACACCCGGGTTTTTGTCTTGGATCAACGCCTGACTCCCACGCCCATTGGCGCTGCTGGCCAACTGTTTGCAGCAGGAGCCGGTCTCTCATCGGGATATCTCAACCAACCCGCCCTCACAGCGGAACGCTTCATTCCCAACCCTTACGCCACGGAACCAGGCGAACGGCTCTACGCCACAGGCGACCTGGCGAGATACCGCAACAATGGCGACCTGATGTTCCTGGGCAGAGCCGACAGACAGGTGAAATTGAGGGGTTACCGCATCGAGCCCGGCGAGTTGGAGAACCTGCTGGAAAACCACAATCAGGTTACCGGCGCCGTAGTGGTAATTCGCGAGGATCAACCAGGAGATAAAAGACTTGTAGCTTATGTAACATGCTCAGGCGAATGCAGCGCGACATCCCTGCGCGACCATCTGCAAGACAGAATTCCGTCCTACATGACGCCAGGGGCTTTTGTATTCCTGGACAACTTCCCCCTCACCGCCAATGGCAAGGTAGACCGCAGCGAGTTGCCAGCTCCCACCCACGAAACCCAAGAAGCAGTGGCCCCGCGCACCGAATTGGAGGCCCAGCTCGCGGGGATCTGGTCGGACATCCTGGCCGTTCCC
>JBNKOV010000893.1:0-2545 GCA_050294955.1 Holophagae bacterium | reverse complement strand
CGGCCCAAAGCCAGATCTAAATTTTTAAGATAGGGCGTTAACCCCCCGGGCTTAACCAGGTCCTCTTCCATCAAGGTTTTCAAAATGCCGACAAGAAACGCCGCATCCGATCCTGGACGGATAAAAAAATGCTGATCCGCAACCGCGGCTGTTTCCGTGCGCCGGGGATCAATGACAACCACCTTGCCGCCCCGCTCCTGAATCTCCTTCAGACGACGCTTCATGCCAGGGGCGGTCATAAGACTGCCGTTTGAAGCCAGAGGGTTGGCTCCCAACATGAGAAAATAATGGGTGCGGTCCAAATCGGGCACAGCCACCATGAACTGATGCCCATACATGGCCCAAGCGGCCATTTGATGGGGCCACTGGTCCACTGAAGATGCGGAAAACCGATTGGGCGTCTTCAAAGCCTTCAACAACTGAGGACCGTGGGTGAGGATGCCGTAATTATGCACCGATGGATTGCCCAGATACACGCCAAAACCACTGTCTCCATGTTTTGCGCGAACCTGCTCCAAGCTACTGGCAACCAGCTCGATAGCCTCGTCCCAGGATATTTCGACCCAATCCTCCCCCACCCTCTTTACCGGCCCCCTTAAGCGGTTGGGATCCTGGTGAATATCCGCAATAGCCGAGGCCTTGGGACAGATATGACCCAAACTGAAGGGATCTTGCTTATCGCCTTTTATACTGCAAATCTGCCCGTCTGAAACGGTCATCTCAAGACCACACATGGCCTCGCAGAGATGGCAGGTTCTAAAATGAATGGATGTATCCGGCATGAAACCACTCCTCAATGCATTTGGCAATAGTATGAATGATCGCCACATGCGGCGCAAGGCAAAACCCTCACGGGCCAACCAACTAATCAATAAAAAAACGAGAATGATCGAAGATCCGCGCCCAAACCCTCTGGCGCCAATCACTATGACCTCAACAAGCCCTCACAAGACCCTCTCCCAAACCTCACCTTTTCCATAAAATTACACCACAAAAAACCGAATTTGGGATAGAATGAGCAACCGGCAGTGTATTTTTGGGGCCATAACTGGGAGCGCGGTACTTCATGTTAGACACAATTTTGACTTCAGCCGAGACCTACGGCGCGATGAGTTTATTTATCTGTCTGGTGCTCTGTAGTTTCGGTCTTCCACTAGCGAAATCGCTGATCATTGTCGCCGGCGGCATCCTGGCCGGTTTGGGAAAAGAAGATCCAATTTTGCTTTTCGCAGCCTGTAGCCTGGGTCTTCATGGCGGCGATTTTCTCCTCTTCCTCATTGGCCGCCACTACGGAGAATCAGCCTTCCAGGCCAGGTGGGTCCGCTACATCGCCCCGGTCCAACAGGTGGAAAAAGCCCGCTGCCTCATTGCTCGATACGGATCAACCGCCATTATCATGGCCCGCATTACCCCCTTCATTCGCTCCCTCTGCTACCTTACTTTGGGCAGTCTGAGAATGAAGCCTGGCCGCTTTTTCACCTTTAACTATCTGGTGGCCGCAGTCTATACCGGCATATTCTTCTTTATTGGCTTCATCATAGGCAACCACCCGGAGAAATTGCAGAGACTGGTTCGCTCCGGCAACATTATCTTTATCTTCGCCGCCCTCACGGTCATTACCGGGCTCCTCATTTTCAAGCGAGCCAACTCCATGTCCCAGCCTGGCGAAGCGACGCTGAACACCGGGGACGAGTCAGGGAATTAATACGCCCAACCAGGCAATCCCCAGAGAGATTCACCCCACTGACGCCATTTCTGCATTTTTTTGTTAAAATGCTTTTTTGCGGCTTTATATGGCCAACGAGTTATGGAATGACGCGTATCTTTGCTCTATCAGACGTTCACGTGGATTACCCCGACAATCTTCAGTGGATCCGAAATCTCTCTCTCACTCGCTACCAAAACGACACGCTCATTCTTGCGGGCGACACCACCCACGTTTTTGAGAAGCTGGATCTATGCCTGAGGCTTTTAAAGGACCGATTCCGAGAGGTGGCCTTTGTGCCGGGCAATCACGAACTTTGGGTACAATCGGGCGGCCATTCTCTGGACAAATTCCATCAAATTCTGGCCCTTTGCAGGCAATTGAACGTCCACACGGAGCCCTTCAAGATTCAAGGAATTTCCAGTGCGTGGATCGTACCTCTGTTTAGCTGGTATCTCCAGCCCCATGAAGGAGATGACAGCCTTTTCCTGGAGAAGCCAGGTGAGGATGCTAGCCTGTCGGCTTGGAGCGATAATTACTTCGTGAAGTGGCCCAATCTGGCCCACGACGCCACGCCTGCCCATTATTTCCTCAAAATGAACCGGGACAGGGTGGCCAGAGCATACGACAGTCCAGTTATTTCCTTCAGTCATTTCCTACCCCGCCAGGACCTCATCTTCACCCGCCCGGAGGAAATGAAGGGGAAAAAGCCCATAGACCCCCATCCTGGCTTCAACTTCAGCCGTGTTGCTGGAGATGCAGGAATTGACCGCCAGATTCGTCAACTCGGGGCCTGTATCCACATTTACGGCCATCAACACCGCAACCGTTGGCAGATCG
>JBNKOV010000892.1:0-2554 GCA_050294955.1 Holophagae bacterium | reverse complement strand
GTTCTCGCCGGAACTGTGGCCATGAGAGTCAGCGCCGACGACTATCCAGACGCATCTCCCTCCACGCCTGTTTATTATAGAATTACCTTGAGCCATCAGGCCGTTTTGGGTGAAACCATGGTTGATCAGACTAGCGGAGACCCCAGTATTAATCAGCCTGTATTTCTGGCGATGACAGTAGACAGCCTCGACGCGCACCTGGAAGCAAATCCAGAAACCGTGTCAATTGTGAGGTGGGTTGCGGGTGAAGAAGATATCTGGTTACGGATCAACCAATCATCCAGTGGATGGATTTCCAAAAACGGCGTTTCCATGCCACCAACGGAAAATGATTTAGTCGTGTTTCGTTTTGGCTATTCAGCCAGACAGATTTACGAAGAATTAGAGGGAAGCGATCCAAACCAGATCAATTTACCATTCAACACTCGGAACCCCAATACCAATGGCAATCTTGCCGACGCCACCAGCACCCTCAGTTGCCTAAACCTAACCCAAAGCAGCCTTGGGTTAGATGGCATAGAATCCCTTTTGGAATTGGACCTGCTGACCTATGATGAAACAGCCCAGATATCCCCAGGAGTTTACGGGCCGGGCAACCTTATTGGCTTCTTAATTCCTTCTGAAAGAATCGCAAGAGGCAGAACCATTTTTTGCGATATCGAGTCAGCACAAACGCCGCAAAGATCCGGCGTTACATCCAACCAATTCAGATTTACCGTGGACTGCCACCAGCCTGGACCTAATCTAACGCTGGATCTATACAATGGATCATTCCTTACTTTTGAAGGAGATCCATCAAAAGGCATCGGGTTTTCCCCTGAATCAGCCTCCTTCTTGTTTGGTGGCGTTCCTTCGGGCATGGTGACAGTAGATCCCAATTCATCCTTTAGTTCAAACGGCAACACACTATATTCTAGGATTTTCCTCGCATGGGATTTGGGAACCACGAGTTTGCAGAATGCAGAAATAGACGTAGCGCTGCAAGTTTTTCATGAAGATCCAAATGAGGCGCCTGTTGTTGGTTGGCATTGGAATATGGTCAATCACGACGGTCAATTGGACGAAGCGCCTTTTAACGGACCTCAGCAGGGACGTCGCTGCCGGCCATACGAAGTTGAAACGGGCTCTGGCGTACTCCAATTGGTCCAGGCCATACCAACCCTCACAACATGGGGCTTGATTTGTTTCCTCTTACTTTTCATGGCGTCCGCCTTGTGGGTCATGCGAAAAAGCTCCAACAAGTTCGCCCCCAAAAGTTAAATATCAGTTTATGACAGCTCCCCAGTGGGAGAGTGAAAAAGGAAAGGCCTTGGGCGATAAACTGCTGCAAGGCTTTCCTGAATCCCTGATCCAGAGCCGTCTCGGGCCAGAGCCTCTCAGACAATGTGAAAAGTTGTAGAAAGCGTAAACAGTGGTAAAAACTCAAAACAAGCCTGCCAATTTCCTTCGTATATAACCATGTTGCTCGTGGTAAACTGACTGATGACGCATTGGCCCAGATATTCGTGCAACAAGAGCAAAGAGACGTCACTTTGACGACAGGAGTGTGTGATGAGTTTTCCAACCGGCAGAAAATGGGCGCTGGGAATGTGCTTGCTGGGTTCCACTTTATTTAGCCTGGCTGCAGATTGGCCTCAGTGGAGAGGTCCTGACCGAGACGGTAAATCAAAGGAAACCTCGCTTATTGATCAGTGGCCAGAAGGCGGCCCGTCCCTGATCTGGCAATCAACAGGCATGGGAACAGGCTATTCGAGCATTTCTATTGCCGGGGGCAAAATCCTCACCATGGGCGACATTGGCGATAGACAATTTGTGATCGCCGCAAACCAGAAAAACGGGAAAACGCTTTGGAAAACCGATGTTGGTCCCCAATGGAAAGACAATTATGGAGGCGCTCGATGCACACCCACCATTGATGGCGACAAGGTTTACGCCATCAATACGGAAGGCGGGCTTAGCTGCCTGAATTTGGAAAATGGCAAAATCATCTGGCAAAAGAGCCTGACAAAAGATTTTGACGGCTTGATGTCCGCTGGGCAAAATGTGGACTGGAAATTCTCAGAATCTCCTCTAGTGGACGGCAATAGGGTTATCGTAACTCCAGGTTCAAATGACGCAGCCCTGGTGGCTCTGGACAAAAACTCCGGCAAGGAAATCTGGCGCTCCAAGATACCCACACTTGGAGAAAAGGGCGCCGATGGCGCGGGTTATTCTTCCATAGTAAGAGCTGAAATCGCCGGCGTGAAACAGTACATTCAGCTTCTGGGCAGAGGGGTTATTGGAGTAAATGCTGAAACAGGGAAGTTCCTCTGGGGCTACAACAAAATTGCCAATGATGTGGCGAATATTCCAACCCCCATCGTCCAAGGCGACCATGTCTTTGTTTCCACAGGGTATGGTACAGGGGCCGCACTTTTGAAAATAAAAGGCTCTGGAGACTCCTTTGAAGCGGAGGAGGTGTATTTCCTTACCGGAAAAGAATGCCAAAACCACCACGGCGGCATGGTGCTCTACAAAGATCACATTTATCTGGGTTCAGGACACAATAAAGGCC
>JBNKOV010000891.1:0-2557 GCA_050294955.1 Holophagae bacterium | reverse complement strand
TAAAATTGATCGGGTGTTGCATGTCTCAGGAGACACCGTTTCTGAAGATGTTGACCAGGCTGAAGCTACTCAGAGAATAGGGGATACGGGCGCTCTGTTTAGCGCAGTAGAAGCCTATTTGAAGAAGATGCTGGCGGAGGTCAGCGGCATTCCCGTTAATAAAATCAAGTCGAGAACCAAGCTTGAGAATTATGGTATCGATTCGGTGATCATCATGGAATTGAACCGTCTCATGGAAGAAGACGTTGAAGATCTGCCCAAAACCCTCTTCTTCGAATACGACAACCTCTACGATCTGGCTTCTGCGCTGGTTGAAGAGTATTCAGGACCCATGAGCCGCGTATTGGGGCTGGAGGAAACCGCCCAGGCTCCCCAACCTGTCAAAACAACCTCTCCATCAACGCCAACTCGAGCCCGTTTCCTACAGGAGCCCGCCTCGAAACCTACAAGCGTTGATAGTCATGAGCCGATTGCTGTCATCGGGGTGAGCGGCAGGTATCCGCTTTCTCCAGATTTGGAAACTTTCTGGGAGAACCTGAAGGAAGGCCGCAACTGCGTTACCGAAATACCGGCAAATCGTTGGGACGCAGAATCTCTCTACGATCCCGAGCGCGGCAAGCCGGGCTGGTCCTATTCAAAATGGGGCGGGTTTATTGACGATATCGATAAATTTGATCCCCTGCTTTTCAACATGAGCCCCAATGAAGCAAGGACAACCGATCCTCAGGTCCGTCTGGCGCTTGAAACGGTATGGCAGACCTTGGAAGACGCGGGTTATTCGCCTCACCATTTCAGGGAAAGCGATGAGTTGGTGGGCGTATTCATGGGCAGCATGTTCCTTCATTACCAGCATCTTGCTCAGGATGAGCTGACGGCGATGGCCATGTCCAACAACACCTTTTCAACCATTGCCAACAGAATCTCCTATTTCTTTAATTTCCAGGGTCCCAGTCTGGCCATTGACACGGCTTGTTCCAGTTCCCTCATCTCCGTATTCCTGGCTTGTGAGAGTCTTCGCAGGGGCGAGGCCGCTTATGCGGTTGCGGGGGGCGTGAATCTGACGCTCCACCCCGCCAAATATCTCGGATTCAGCATGAATGACATGTTGGCGGGCGGCAACCGGTCCATGAGTTTTGGAGAAGGCGACGGTTATGTTCCTGGCGAAGGTGTAGGCACGGTCCTATTGAAACCCCTTTCAGCAGCGCAAGCTGACGGCGATCGTATTTACGGCCTCATACGCGGGGGCGCCTTGAATCATGGCGGAAAGACCAATGCTTATATGGTCCCCAATCCCAATGCGCAGGCCAACCTGATTGCGGGCGTATTGGAGCGCAACGGCATTCAGCCTGAAACACTGGGGTGGTTGGAGTCTGCGGCCAACGGATCAGCTTTGGGAGACCCCATTGAAATTCGCGCACTGACCCGCGCCTTTGAACGGTTCACCGATAAACGGGAGTTCCTGCCTATTGGTTCTGTAAAATCCAATATTGGTCATCTCGAAGCGGCTTCCGGCATTTCTCAGCTTACCAAGGTGCTTCTGCAATTGAAGCATGGCATGTTAGCGCCCACCATAAATGCCGATCCTCTGAATCCCAATCTGAATTTAGAGAAAACGCCTTTCAAGCTGCAAAAGGAACTGGCTCAGTGGCAGGCTATGAAAGATGAAAACGGCGCGCCGCTTCCAAGAAGGGCTGCCATCAACTCTTTTGGCGCTGGCGGCTCCAATGTGCATCTCATCATCGAAGAGTATACCGGCCCTGTGCCCGAGGCTCATGCTTATGGGGATCCGGTATTGTTGGTTTTCTCTGCGCGCAATGAAGACAGTTTGAGCAACCATCTGCAAAATATGCGAGCATTTTTGAACGCCCATCCGGAAACCGGGCTCAATGACATGGCCTACACATTGCTCATGGGCCGAGCCGTGTTGGACCACAGAGCTGCAATCATTGCAGCAAGTCATGACGAGGCTCTTGCAGCCCTTGACGCGGCGATTGCAGGGAAGAAACATGATCACCTTTACCGTGGCAAAGGCGAGCCGGACGAATCCGGAATCGCCGCCTTCCTGGACGATGAGGATATGAAGGCTTCATTCCTGCAATGGTTTAAGAAGGGGAAACTGCAAAAACTGGCTGAGTTGTGGGTTGAAGGCGTTCCGGGTGATTGGGCGGCTTTGCCCCAAAATCAGGGGGCTCGAAAAATCCCTCTGCCGTTTTATCCTTTTTCACGCAAGTCTTACTGGCTGGGCGAGATGGGCGCGACACCTCCTGCGCTTCACCCTCCTGGTTCGACTCATGAGGGCCAGAGTCATCAAGAGCTGGAATTCTTGACGCCAGTTCAACAGGACTACGAAGGCATAGACACTCAGCCAATTCCAGAAGAAGCCCCTATCCAGAGAGCCCAGTCTTCCAGAATGAGACTGTTGCAGGATATGGTTGCCGGATTGTTGGGCATGGATGAAGCCTTGGACGTGAACAAAGATCTTCAGGATTACGGATTTGACTCTCTGTCTGGAAAACGGTTGATGAATCGGATGAAGGAGCAATGGGACGTTTCCATT
>JBNKOV010000890.1:0-2570 GCA_050294955.1 Holophagae bacterium | reverse complement strand
CGGAGACGCAACCTTGCTTTATCTAAATTTTCTCCTGATCGCGATAGCGGGTTATCTTGCGGGATCCATCCCAACCTCGGTATGGGTGGGAAAACGATTCTTCAATCTCGATGTGCGTGAACATGGCAGCGGCAACGCTGGGGCCACAAATACCTTTCGGGTTTTGGGTTGGAAACCGGCGGCGGTGGTTTTGGCCATCGATATCGCCAAGGGATTTCTGCCAACCCTCTACGCCCCGACATGGTGGTTCGCCCAAGACGACGTCAACCCACTATTACTTCAAACTCTTGCTGGCATTTGCGCGGTGTTGGGCCATTGCTACACCTTATTTGCTGGGTTTCGCGGCGGGAAGGGCGTTGGCTCGGCGGCAGGCATGATGTTGGCCATCTTTCCAAGCGTGGCGCCCATTTGTTTTCTTGTCTTTGCCCTGGTCACAGCCATCACCCGGTACGTCTCACTTGGCTCCCTCTGCGCCGCGACCACTCTTCCGGCGGGGCTTTTAGTGATGCGCTTTGCCTTGGGGAAACCCGTGAGTCAGTCTCTGCTTGCATTGAGCATCCTGACCGCCCTTTTTATATTTTACACCCACAGGGCCAATATGAAACGACTTCTCCAGGGCACGGAGAACCGGTTGGGGAGCAAAAAAACGAAAGAGGACTAGGTCAGGCCGCTTCAAGCAGTCGAATTTTATCCAACAATTCGTTCATGGGAAAAGGTTTAAGAAAAAGACCCTCAATGCCCTGCTGTACAATAGCCCCCAATTCCTCCCTGTCCCTTGTGGAGGACATGACCAGAATATGCTCTGGCGCCATTTGGGCGTTTCTCACGGTTTGCAGAAAGCGCGCGCCATCCATTTCCGGCATATTCAGATCCAGGATCATGAGGTCGAAAGAATCGCGACTGAGCGCCAGCAGGCCTTCTTTGACATGATTCTCGGCAATAACCTTGTAACCGGCCTTCAAAAGCATGATGGTGAGCTGCTTGGTCATGTATTTTGAGTCGTCTATGATAAAAATCTTTTGAATGCCGCCCTCGGGTTTCTCGGCATGAGACAGCAAGATCTCCTGAGCCGATTGGGAAAGCGGGGCGTTTTCGTGATTCACAAATTTTTCCATTCGTTTCACCAGATCGGGATGGTCGATCCGGGAAACCGCCGATACGGTGAGCCGCAGTAGTTCCTCCGAGCTGGTCGAATCATCCAAAACCATGCAGACCATGTCATTTATCTTTCGGCTATTCTCAGGATCTTCCGCCATTTCCGGCTTGAAAGCCATGCTTAACCGACGCATGGCCTGGGTGCGGTTGTAGGCGTCGCCCGCGTCAAACGTCTTGTATATTTCATTGAGAACCTTGTTAGCGCGGTCGCATTTAATGGCCCGATCCTGAAGCTCTTTAAGCTTTGAAATAAGGCCGTTGAGACGCTTGTCTTCCATAGCGCCTCGGGGTATTTTCTGAGCTACGGCCTTTTCCAGATTTTTGATCCAAGGGGCATAGTTCTCCAAATTCCAGGAACTGGACTCAAGTAAAATAAAGAAGGCGTCTCGAAATTTAGGGATTTCGTGGTTCAGCAGCGACGGCCAGAGTTCGTGCTGCGATTGCAGGGCTGCATCCCAGACGCCGGTCTCGATCTTCTTCAATATGCTGAGCATGGAGGAAAGCATGTCCGTGGTTTTCTGTTGATCCAGGCCCTTCAACAGGCTGAAGAACAAGCCAAATCGATGATCGCCTCCCGCCTTGATGAGGGTAATCAGGGCGATCTGTCGAACTTCATAGGGGCTCTTTGGATCCACAAAGGGCAGAATAGCCCGCCCCGTCTTCTCGCCGGGATAAGCGACAAGCGCCTCCAATACGCCCTTTAGCAAACCTGTTGGCGTTTTGGGACTCAGCAGTTTTAGCAGTAGGTCCTGTCCGCCAGCGGGCTGGAACTCGCATATGAGCGCCACACCGCAGCTCTTGAGATCTGCATTGGCAGAATCCAGCAGATCGTACATGATTAGATCTGCAAAACCCCAGTTGCCCACAACCTGAACGGCCTTGTCTCGAATATCGGCCCGCTTCGGAGAAAGGGCGAGATCTCGCACGACGTCCGGCAGGGTTTCACTTTCAAAATGGAGCAGACCGTCCAAGGCCTCTAAAACAATTTCTGGGCTGCCTGCATCCGAAAGATAGGTCAGAAACCTTTGAAAGCTCTCATCGGTTTTGAAACCCTTTAACAGTTGCATCATCTGGTATTCCCGATTGGGGAATCGAGCTGGAAGCAGTTCATCGACACGGGTTAAGAGATCTGGAATGGGATGACGCACAGCGATGCCGCCCATTGCCGCCAACGCCTGGGACAGTGTTTTGATCAGTTGCTTATCGTAGTCGGCCAGGCCATCTTCCAGCCGCCTGTAATCGGATTGGGTGAGGGGGCTGCCCAACACGATCATTTTAAGAAAATTCTCCAGAGCCCGCTCCAGGGTTTCGCTTTGAAAAAAGAAACCCTCAATGACATCTTGAATAAAGGGTTTGGGCGTGCCTCTTTTGGCTTTATCGAACACGCTAAGCAGGGTGTCGTAGGTAAAACCCAT
>JBNKOV010000889.1:0-2571 GCA_050294955.1 Holophagae bacterium | reverse complement strand
GGCTTTCACCTCGTCGTTTCCAATTTGAGAGCTGCTTCACCGCTGCTGTATCCCTACTCGGTCACCAGCTTCACCGCTTCCACCTTGAACTCCTTACTGTACTGTTTTTGCTCCTCGGATTTTTTCCCATCTGTATCTCGATTCTGATTTTTAATTTCCTAGCAACCATCTTTCTTAACCGACTGCCTACCTCCGATGCACGCTACCCCTTGAATTTTGAGCTGTACAAGCCCACTGACACAACAGGTCGCGACTCCCACAGCCTAATTCATTTGACGGCTCCCGCAGTGGAGAATGCGGGCTGGCGTTTTACCGCGCCTGGCAGTTTAAAAAATCACAAACGGAACCCGGAAACGTCGTCCACCTGATACCGGGGGAAGAGATTGTTGCTCCTTGAATGGCCTGGGCAAGGATTCTTGATCCAGCTTATGGGACGGAAGAGCGTCATTGCCTTGCGGGACTCATAGGATACTTTCACCCGGAAATGCTTCTTGGAGGACACTCGATGAAATCGTCACGCGCCATAATATGCGCCTGGCTGAGTCTGGCAATTTTTCCAGGGTCGGCCTTGCTGATATTCCAAACTCTCGGTGGAGATTCCAGCTCAGAGATGAGGGCCACGATCAAGTTGCCAAAGCCTGACATCATCCAGTCCACCATTCCCAAAGCCGGCGTTCTGGAATATCGCGGCGCCCGCTTGGAGTTTTCGGGGTGCGCTTTGGATAAAACCCGGGATCTGACGATGATCGAGTTCAGCGAAAGCGAAGCGCCAGAGATGTCGATGGCCATGGCAGGTGTCACGGCTTCATTTTATGGCTTACGCTTGGGTCCCGACAACTTAAAGCTGGATCGCCCCGCTACATTGCATCTGCCATACGATCCTGAGAAGATACCAGGGGGCATGACGCCCGAAGATATCTACAGCTATTATTTCGATAGTGAGTTCAGACGTTGGATCGCGCTGGCGCGCATTGAGGTCGATTCAAAGAACCATCAAATTGTCAGCAGCATTGAGAGCGCCGGCGATGTGGTAAATGCGGTCTTGACCCTGCCCGACCATGCCGAGGGCAAGAACTTTGCTCCAAACTCCATTACCGAATTGCAACCCGCTTCCCCAGACTCAGGGATCACCTTGATCGACACGCCGGTTGCCGATCCTTCCGGCGAGGCGCATCTCTCCTTTCCCATCGAAGCGCCGCCGGGACGCCATGGCCTGCAGCCCGAACTGGCTTTCAGCTACTCCAGCGGGAACAGCAACGGGTGGTTGGGCGTGGGCTGGAGTCTTGACGCGCCTAACATCCAGGTAGACACCACCTTTGGCGTGCCGCGCTACAGCACGAATAGCGAGACAGAGACCTATATCCTGAACGGAGATTTCCTGGCCCCGGCGACCAATCCCAGTGGGTCGGGTCCGATTCATGGCAATTTCATTCGCCGGGTGGAAGGCAGTTTCCAGTGCATCACCCGGCACGGCAATAGCCCGGACAGCTATTACTGGGAAGTCACGGATCAGAGCGGCGTCAGTTACATCTATGGCAAGAGCGAGAACGCCAGGCTCCAGGACTATCAGGAACCGCACAATATCTTTCGCTGGAATTTAGAAGAAATCATTGACACCCATGGCAATACAGCCAGGTTCACCTACTATGTGGATAGGGGCAATACCGGGGAGCCTTGGACGCAGAGCTATCTCAAACGCATCGAATATACTGGGGCTCCGGGCCTCGAACCGTTCTACAGCATCGAGTTCGTGCTTGACGAGGGCAACCGCCTTGACCGGTTCTCATCTGGGCGTCCCGGGTTCAAAACCCTGACCCGTTTTTTACTCAAACAGGTTGTGATCCAAGCCGGCGGCGAGCTGGTTCGCCGCTATGACCTGCAATATCAGGTTGGAGGATTTTCAAAGACGCTCCTACAGTCTATCGGGGTTATTGGCGAGGACAACAAGACCCCATTTTACGAGCATTCATTCACCTATCACACCGTGCCTATGAGCGACAACATGGTGACTGGCTTCACGCCTCAACAGACCTGGACTGGCATGAGCGCGGCCGACGACGAGACCCACAATCAGGCCATATCAACCGGCCTTCAATCGTTTACGGGCCTTGGTCCTCCGGGCTGTCTCACCCACCTTGGCATTGGCGTAGGCAGCGGTCTGGGAACGACCGGGATCACGCGCAGCTTTGCCGATATCAACGGGGACGGACTTACGGATCGCATCAATGAGAACGGCGTGTTGGAACTCAACCAGTTCAACGCTGGCAATAGCCAGCCAGGCTTTGTGTCTCGAAACATGCCTAACACCAACCTCCTTGGCAATACCCTTGATCTGCAATTTAATTTCAGCGGCGGTTTGCACACGCTGGGCGAGAACGCCAACATTGGCGTCTCCTGGGTGTGGAGCCACGCCAACCAGAACTACACGATGGCCGACGTCAATGGGGACGGGTGGCCCGACCTGGTTGAAACCAACGGCGCGTTTGAGGTCAAGCTCAATGAATTTGGTGAGAGCTTTGCGGAGGAGCCCGTTCCCTGGGAAGGCTACAGCTTCGACGGCGTGGACCTTTC
>JBNKOV010000888.1:0-2572 GCA_050294955.1 Holophagae bacterium | reverse complement strand
CTGGATTTCAGGCATGTTGTTTGTTTTGGCGGGGGGGCGCTTTGGCTGAGGCAATACTTGAAAAAGAAGCCTATGGGAAGTATGAGGCCCATGGTTGCTTTCATCAGCACCGCGCTTGTTTCTGGCATGGTTTCTTCTATTTGGGCGGATCTGATTGGAAATGAAGGCGTTGGGATAAAATCCCAATTTGATGTTGTTTTAGGTTACTGGATTGGAGACACCAACGGTATTTTACTTTTAACCCCCGTTTTTATCATTTTAGAATCCTACAAAATGGAGAAACGTTGGCGACAGTTGACGATTGGGTTCAGCTATAAATGGCTGGAATTATTGCTGCTTTTTGTGCTGGTTTGCCTTTGTGTCTGGTTTGCGTTTAGCATGCCTCAGGTTCTTGGCATGAATGTGCAACTCTGGTATTTTCTTATTTTCCCACTGGTGTGGACGGCTATTCGCCAGGGTTCGCTGGGGGTGACTTTGTCCCTCTTATTGGCTTCTCTGGCGGTTGTGGTTTTTGCCAATGTTTATGGTCTCAATCGGAATATCCTTGAATTGCAGATCTTTATGCTAATCATGGCTTCGTTTGGACATCTGCTTGCGGCCACGGTTTCTGATCGCCGCAGCATTCTTATCCGCCTTAAGGCTCACGGTGAAGAACTGGAGCGTCAGGTTGAGAAACGAACTCGTGAACTACAGATAGAAGTCGCTGAGCGAGCCAAAGCCGAGAAGCGAGCCCTGGCGGCGTCCGAGGCCAAGTCTCAATTTCTCGCCACCATGAGTCACGAAATCCGAACGCCCATGAACGGCATAATAGGAATGACCAACCTGTTATTGGAGACTGACCTCAATCCGGAACAGAGGGATTCTGCCGAATTGGTTCGAATCTCCGCCGACTCCTTACTTGATTTAATCAACGATGTGCTTGATTTCTCTAAAGTTGAGGCCGGCAAGCTGGAGTTGAATATAGGCGAGTTCTATCTGAGAAATTGCGTGGAAGAGGTGGGCGATCTTTTGGCCCAAAGCGCCTTCGAGAAGGGATTGGACTTGTCCTTCAGAATTGCTCACGATGTGCCGGTTCAGCTAAAAGGCGATTGGGGAAGAATGCGCCAGGTTCTTGTCAACCTGGTAAACAACGCTATTAAATTCACAGACTCAGGCTATGTAAGCGTGAGGGTTGATCTCGATGAAGTCCTGGATTCCGATTTTAAAATTAAGTTTTCGGTTTCTGATACTGGCCCGGGAATACCCCCTGAAAAAATTCAAGATCTCTTCAAGCCCTTCTCGCAATTAGACGCATCCATGTCTCGAAAGCATGGCGGAACCGGTCTTGGTCTCGCTATTTGCAAAGAATTGAGTGAGCTCATGGGGGGCGACATTAAAGTGGAAAGCCTGCTTGATCGGGGGTCCACATTCATCTTTAGGGCCATCTTGCAGAAGAGCAATGAGCCAAATGCTTTAAGGCTCACCCCGCCCACAGCTCTTAAAGGCCTTCGCATTCTTATTTACGAGCCAAACAGACTTCAGAGAGATGTTTTGGTCTATTACCTGGAATATGCCTCTTGTCTGGTTGAAATAGCTGAAACCTTGGGAGATATATCCAAGGTTCTCGCACAGGCAGTGGAGAGGAATGAGCCTTTTCAGGCGATTATTGGAGATCAAACCGCAGTAACCGAAGGGGCATTTGGCGTTGGCGGTGATTGTGCGATCATTGCTGTTATGCAGCGACGGACTATGAGCAATCAGCAAGGGTCTTTTCTTACAAGACCTGTGAAAATACAGCAATTGTACAACTGTCTCGCCGGTGTTGGCGCGACTGATCGGATACACGAGCCCAAGCAAAACCAGCGGGTAAAAGAAAGCGAAACGGAAGGCGCAAGGATTCTGGTGGTTGATGACAACCGGATTAATCAGAAAGTGGCCGTTCGATTATTGGAGAAGAAGGGCTATCGATGCGACGTGAGCATTAACGGCGCGGAGGCCTTAGAGGCCTTGGAAAGGGAACATTTCGATCTTGTTCTCATGGACTGCCAAATGCCAGTCATGGACGGATTTGAAGCTACTAAGCGCATTCGAAGCCTGGACTGTTCCTGGCGATCTATACCAATCATTGCACTCACCGCCAATGCACTTGTCGGAGATCGAGAACGGTGTTTGGAGGCGGGGATGAACGGGTATTTGAGCAAACCTGTTAAAAAAGAAGCGTTGTACGAAACCCTGGCTGAGCATCTGGCTGGGGATTCGTTTTAACGGTCAAGTGCGCAGCCAACTTCCAACTTTTCGAACCAGTCTAAAAATTTGCCTACATTTGCTCCTTCAAAGATCGCGCCGTGTTGCGGGCACAGATACTGTACGTCCAATTGTCGAACCCTCTGTATCCACGCGTTTTTTGCTCTATTAGACGGCATCCACCGCTTGTGGAACGCCTCCATGTATTTAATATGACTGGAAAAGTCTTCAACGAAGAATCCGGTTGCGCCTTCTGGTAATAAGGCGGCGCCTATGTCACCGGTGAACATGAGCTTATTGGCTTCATCATAGAGACTGAAATTTCCCGAACTATGACAATAATGGGCAG
>JBNKOV010000887.1:0-2585 GCA_050294955.1 Holophagae bacterium | reverse complement strand
CTCGCTCAATGTCTGAAACACCTTCAGGTCCAGGGAGCCCTCAACAATGCCTTGGAAATCACCGCCCTCATCAAAAAAGGGCGCGCTCACATCCACGATGGGCTGGGTGCCAAAGCCCCGGCCCCTGAAGGCGTTGGAAATAAAGGGAAGCCCATTCTTTTTTGGTTGCATGAAATAGGGCCGATCCGCGACAGAGAGAATGGTGGTCAAGGCCTTCTGATTCTGGCCGGTTAGACCAGGAGAAGCCGCAATCAAATTGCCGTCTTTATCGGTCGCCAACATGGTCAAAAAACCCATGTAGACCCCGTGCCATTTTTTTAGCGTTTCATTTAGCTCCGCCCTACTCTCCTCGGATTCATCCACATCCACAATATGAGCCATAGAAACAATCGCACGCAAATGACCGTCCAGGTAATGGGACATCTGATAGCGAATAGCGTAGGCCGTGTCTTGCAGTTGGCTAGCCGCCTCCTTCGATTTTTGGCTTTCGTAAAAGCGACCGTGAATCATACTGGAGATGAGCAGGGGCAGCGTGGTCACAACCACGAAACCTAGGGTGAGCCAGAAACGAAGGGGCCGGGTGCGAAGGCTGGAGTCGGAAACATTCAACAGCTTATGCACCAACGGAATGCGGATGACAAGCTCGGCGATCATTAGACTGAGAAGACTATTCAAAGGATATTTGAGGAGGGCCACCCATTTCATGGTGGGCAGGACCTGAGTGAAATAGATGTCCAAGAACAGCAGCAGGGGCGCGCCTACCAGGAACCAGAAGATGACCGAGGCAAACAGGGGTTGAAACCGACGATGGGCCATAAGCCCAATGAAAAAAGCCTCTAGCGAAAAAAGAGGAAGGGCGAAAGGATGACCCAATATCCAGGGCGTGCCCATGGAAACCAGAGCCGCGCAGATAAATCCATAATTGGGGCCATAGACGATGGCGATGATGAGATAGAAGACCGACCCGAATAGGAACACCACGTCCGCTATAATCAACAGCTCATAGTGGTTAAGCCAAAATCCCAAAAGGCCCGCCAGAAGGCAGGCAACCATGTGCTTCCAGTTCAGATCCTTCATTTGGAAGCACCTCTGGGATGAAGCCGGTTGCGCGAAGGGGGGAATGTGTCGCACATATGTTTATCGAAGCGTGACGCTGTCATGGAACCTCACTGGAACGTGATGTCTATGGACGCCTGTTATATCAGATATTGGGTTAGGGTTCGCTGTACCTCGTAGATGTTCACGCCCTTTTTGAAGGATTTCTCAATTGGCAGGGCCGTGCTGGATACCC
Organism: Holophagae bacterium; assembly: GCA_050294955.1. Taxonomy (GTDB): domain Bacteria; phylum Acidobacteriota; class Holophagae; order Acanthopleuribacterales; family Acanthopleuribacteraceae; genus JBNKOV01. Next base: position 1,294 of record JBNKOV010000887.1, on the reverse strand, counting down.
AAATCTTCAATTCCGCGTCTAAATCAAAATGTCCTGCTGTTTCAATAGCATAGTGGGTGATGGATTTATAGGGAATAGCGTGATAACACACCTTCTTCCCGGTCAGGCCCTGTTTGTCCACCAGGATCAAACGGACGTTGGTAAAAAGAAACGCATCCCTTAGAACCTTGTAGCCCTTTTCAATCACCTCTCCCTCTGCCAATAGCGGCCCGTACTCCTTCATTGCCTTGCCCAGATCGAAATCTGTTGCATTCCCCAACAGGCCGCTGATGATTCCCATGGCTCACCTCACTGCAGATTCTAACACGAATTGACCGAACATAGATTACTTTTCACAGCACCATATAAATATCCAAGAGCATTTTTCCCTAAAAATCTATCTTAACGAAGGGCGCTGCAAAAATATTTCCGCCTAAAAGGCGCTGCAAAAGATAGACTTACACTATTAGTGATCACTTTTCTCTCTTTTTTTTGAGCAAAAATCATATGGGGTTCGCAGTACCAATTGAAGCCGGAGTTAAGCGCTCCCAAGGCCCCGCAAGGAGTGTGCGGCCCGTGTGTAAATCCACAAATGGCGCTTTTCTTCACCAGAATACGGTCATATCGCCGACCCATTTCAGCTCCTGCCATCTCCATCAGGATGAACCGGGTTATAGCCTTCCCGTGGGAAACCCCGCGCCATGCGGATTCCATTTGTCGGAGATATGCTTCGCTATCGATTAACAAGGAGCAGTGTTATGTGTACAGGTCATCTTTCCAGAGCAAGCAAAGTTCTCACCATTCTCCATTTTCTCTTTATTGCCACTCTTTCCGGAAACCTTATGGCGCAAGAAGGCCACTTCCGATTTGCCTCCAACCGGATCGTAATGGTAAAGCCAGACATTTCAGGGGCTCAAAATCATTCCCATTGCCGTGAAATTAGACAAAAAGACAACAGACAAACTGTCTTCCCGCAGCTACATATGCACAGCGAACAGCCATTCCGACTGATTGACATGGCTGTGAACGCAGACGACTCGGTCATGGCGGCTGGGGTCTTTTCAGGTGTTTTGAACCTGAATGGCCAGACACTGGAAACGACGGGCGACCAGGACATTTTCTTCCTAATCCTGGACGCAAGCGGTGAATTGAGAACCTTCCAGCAATTGGGCGGCCCCGGAAGAGACCTGCTCTTTGCGGTTGAAGTAAATAGCTTTGGCGAGTTTGAATTGCAGGCGGCAACCCGCAGAACGCTGGATCACGGCTTCTCAACTGAACCGTTCCGAGCCTTCGTTGACCAGGATGGACTGAACCT
>JBNKOV010000886.1:0-2586 GCA_050294955.1 Holophagae bacterium | reverse complement strand
GTTGAAATGCTGCAAAAGGTTACGGGCATCCCCAACCTGGCTCTGGTTCCCACCATTCGCGAGAAGTTCCTGGTCAAAGCAGGGCGAGACTTCAAGGTAGATACGCTGCGGCGAAGCGCCAAAGTGTCCGAGGAACTGCAAAAAAGCCTCGCAAATCCCGAGTTTGGCGAGATTGTAAACATCGCCAAGCGGTCTTTGGGCGAGGTTGAAGACGCCGACTCCAAAACTGCCGTTGAAATTGCGATTCGTGACTTGGGAAAAATTCGTTCCCTTGCATACCGGGTTATCAAGAGTGGCGTGAAAGACGAACAGCTCTACGAATTGGCCCGCTCAGCAGGATACGCAATGGGTCTTGCCATCAGCACAGAAGATGGACCCAGCGGCGATAAAGACAAGAAAGGCTCCAAAGTAGAGCAAAAGCCCCACCGCGGCGCAAGCCGCGAAGAGGTGGCCTACGGCGATACCGAGGTGGACGTTCAGTACGGTGTTCGCATGGTGGTGGGTTGTTTCACCCACATTAAACCCGCATCGCCTTTTTCCGAGGCTTACCGGCACCTGCGCACTAATATCCAGTTGTCGGACACCCGCCAAAAGAAGATTCTTCTTCTCACCAGTTCGGTTCCGGGCGAGGGGAAGACTATTTCCTCAATCAACCTGGCCATTGCCTTTTCCCAATTGAACAAACGGGTTCTTCTGGTAGATGGCGACTTGAGACGATCCAAACTGCACAAGGTCTTTCGCTTGAAGAACGACCTGGGCATCGTGAACCATCTCGTGGGGCAAACCAACTCCATTGGCGAATGTGTTCAAAAGACATTCATTCCCCACCTCTTTTTGCTCAGCGCTGGCACGCACCCGCCCAACCCGGCGGAACTGTTGGCCTCCGAAAATATGGAATGGCTCATGGCGGAGCTTCGCGAGCAATTCGACTATGTTATTTTCGACTCATCACCGGTTCTCGCTGTAACCGATTCCTGCATTATCGGGAACATGGCGGATGCAACCTTGTTTGTATCCAAGGCCAGCAAAACCAACCGTGAAGAGGCGGGGCGCGCACTGCAGATTCTGCGCGCCAACAATATTTACCCCCTGGGCACCCTGTTCAACGATCTGGACGGAGGCCGCAAACGGAGGTACGGCTATGGTCGATACGGCTATAGCGGCTATGGTTATGGTTATGGGTACGGCTATGGTTACGGCTATAGCTACAAACCCGAGAAGGCCTGATCCTTCAGCCAGTTTGTTCTAATATCAATGGGCCCGGGACCTTTCCCGGGCATTGTCTTGGAGAGTTGAATCGATGACTTTATCTGTTTACAACACCCTCACCAATAAGCGCGAAATTTTCAAGCCCATTGAAGAGGGCAAGGTTAAGATGTATGCATGCGGCGTTACGGTTTACGATGTCTGCCACATTGGCCACGGCATGCAGGCCATTATCTACGACGTTATCCGCAACTATTTTGAATTCCTTGGGATGGAAGTTGTTTATGTCCGCAACTATACGGATGTGGACGATAAAATCATCAATCGCGCCAACGAAATGGACATCTGCCCGTTGGAACACTCCTGCAACATGATTAAAGCCAGCGAGGACGACCTGGATCTGCTGGGCGTAAAACCCGCTACAGTGCAGCCCAAGGTCAGCGACAACATTCCCGAAATCATCGACCTGGTGCAAACCCTCATCCAACGGGGCCACGCCTATGAGTCCGGCGGCGATGTGTACTTCCACGTGGCCTCATTCCCAGAATACGGCAAGCTTTCAAACCGCACGCCCGAAGACATGATGGCCGGAGCCCGGATCACGCCCAACCCCAACAAAAAAGACCATATGGATTTCGCCCTTTGGAAGAAAGCCAAAGAAGGCGAAATCTCCTGGGACTCTCCCTGGGGCAAAGGTCGGCCCGGCTGGCATATCGAGTGCTCCGCATTGGCCATGAAATATCTCGGCCCCAATTTCGACATCCATGGCGGCGGAAAAGACCTCATCTTCCCCCACCACGAAAACGAAATCGCCCAGTCCATGGCGGGCTGTAGCTGCAATTTTGCCAACTACTGGATTCACAATGGTCTGATCACGGTGGAAGGACGAAAGATGTCCAAGTCCTTCAACAACTTCCTCAGCATTCGCGACGCCGTAGACCAGTATTGCCCCGAAACCATCCGGTACACCATTTTAAAGCACCAGTACACGTCTAACATCGACTTCTCGGAAAGGTCGTTCTACGACGCCTACAGCCGGCTCATCTACTTCTACAACACCCTGGCCCAGATCGACGGGCTGAAGGCTGCTCATCCGGATTATCCGCAAACCATGCCCCAAGGCATCGAGTTGCCAAATGTTGAAGAAGCCTTTGTTGAAGCCATGAACGATAACTTCAACACCACCGTGGCCATAAGAGAAATTGGCGCCGCGTTCAAGTTCCTCAACGACCTGCTGACGGCCAAGAAGCCCAAGCTCAAGCAGAAACTGCACGCGCTTGTTGAATTGTCCGACACCCTTAAGCGCATCGGCGCTGTCCTGGGTCTGTTCCAGGAAACCCCTGGTGACGCGCTCGCCGGCATCCAAAAATACCTCATTAA
>JBNKOV010000885.1:0-2588 GCA_050294955.1 Holophagae bacterium | reverse complement strand
GTCAAGCGGAGGGCCTAGAGCAGGCCCGGAATCCGCCGCGCAACCTTGCAGCCAAGGGCCTTCCAGCGGTTCTGCTTCGGCCAGCGATGGGTGGGGCGCGGGTTCATGCCCCAGCGCCGCAGCAAGTGGTTTCTCGGCCTGAATGGTCAACAAACCCCAGGTATGCTTTGTAAGGCCAGAAAGATCTAAACTGCCTCGATTCTGACCAATAACCCCGCTAAGTCGCGAGCCAGGGGGAATAACCACTTCCGAATCTGTGCGTCGAGTGGGTCCATCGGTGAGGCTCAGTTTTGCCTGAACCGGCTGGTCATGGGGATTGAGAATGCTTATTCGACTTTCTATCTCGATGCCTCGCATAGAGGGAATATAGAGTGTTTCGCTGAAATCGCTGGGTTTTAAGAGCGGCATGCCCATCAAAACCCCGTCGCCTTCAAAGGAGCCGGTGAGTTGAATGGAGCGTCTGGGATCGCCGGTCGCCTTTGCCCACGAATCGGGATCTTGAGGCTGGGTGAGATAGGCGTCGTGAAGGTTGGCCTCTCCTTGTCGAACGAGTTGTTCAACTGGGCTGTTTCCGGAATAGAAGTCCAGTGAAACCGTAGACTCACTGGATTGAAAATCGTGCGCTATAGCGTTGAACCGGGCGGGGTCCCATGGGACGTAGACCATATATTCCTCAGAAACATAGGGGCTGGAAGAAGTTTCAAGGTTCATCATGGCCATGGAGTAGGGGGTTTCTAGAGTGAGGGTGGCCGCAAAAGGCCCGTCTCCATCAATTCCAAGGCTCCTAATGCTTGCGTATTGAGCTGGGGTTAAATTTGGAAACAGGTCTTGAAGACGCCATTCGGGGTTTTCATTCTGCAGGAGCGAGCGATTGCTGATAGCTGCCACATCGCCGTTGGTTGCGTAGGCCAGGATGTTCAAATCCAACGGAACAAACCGGTGGTGAAAAACAGCCAGGCGAGTTTGCCAGAACGATTCACCCGTTTCAGGGGACGGGGCGTAGGCCACATGGGGCGCCAGGGCGAAAAACTCGCCGTTGGGTTTGGTGATCGTTGTTTCAATGTCATAGGCCCATAACTGCCTGCCCAGTTGCGGCGTAGAGGCCGTGAACACCAGGAGATGGTTCAACATCTGCAAATCCTGCGGGAAGGAGGATGTGTCATCCCCTGTGAGGTCTGCGATCATGACCGTACCGGTTTCTGTGCCGTTTGAAGACCATAACTCGGCGCCGTTTGGACCCTGCGCCGAAAAATAGAAAGCATCTTCTCCAATCAGGATCTCGCTGGGGTTCCCGTCGAAAGGACCTGGGTAAATATCTCGAACCAAAAACGTTCCTGAAGAGGTGCCGTCGGTGCGCCACAATTCACGGCCCTCATCACGAGTCCAGGCGGTAAAGTAGAGATGGTTTTTAAAAATAAAGAAATCCTGAGGCTTAGAGCTGGTGGCCCAGAAGGGTAGGTTGGCTTCAGGTTCAACATCGGCTACCAACACCGCTTCCTCGCCGTTTGAGGGGCGTCGCCAGAGCTCAATGCCGCTTTCCTCATGGAAGAGGCTGAGATAAAGCGCATTTTGAAAGGCAATCATGTGGCCATTGCCCTTGCCTATGATTTTCGTCGTTGCCTGAGTGCCCTGGCTCTCATAAAAGCTCGTGTAGGGCGATAATCCTTCAATGGTTTGAGAGAAATAGAAACGGTCTTCAGTTGCAAGGAACCGGGTGTTTTTCCAAGATCGGTCCTGGAGATGGGTGACTAGGGTAGGGTCTTCTTCACCACCCTCGTATTTCCAAAACTCATTGTAATCCAGGAAGTAAAAGGCGCCTTGCCAAACACCTAGAGGGTTTACTCGGTAGAAAAGGGTCTCTCCTGAGTTACTGGCTTGCTCCAGGTTTGAAGAGATGGACCAGAGTCGCATGCCGAGCCCAACTTCGGAAAAAAAGTAGAGCTTATCATCTCCCGGAGTCAAGAATTGAGGGTTGGCAGCGGTGAGATTGGGGTCAGATGGGGAGAACATGCGAAAGGTATTTGAGTTGGGATCGTAAAACCATAGACGACGGCCATGTTCTCCATCATCGGCAGAGAAGACAAGCATCCCATTTTGGACCATCAAATCCCGTATATTATCAGGACCGTTGGGGTTGAAATTCTTGAGTAGACGGGCTTCACCTTCGAGACCGGTTGTCATCCAAAGACCGTCGGCTGCATAATAAAGGTGATCGCCTAGCGCCACCGGGTTATGGGGTTCGCCGTTGAAATCCCTCTTATTGAGATCGTCTACAAGGGACAAATCCGCTGCTTGAGCATCCCACGCAAACAGCTCAGCGCCATGGGCATGATCCATGCCCTTGAAATACAACTGATGGTCAATCTCGTTTCCAACAAAAGACGGGAGATTGAAGTGACCGATCATTTCTTCAGTATTGTTTTGCGAGTCAACAGCCCATAAGTTTAAACCGCCGCTGAATCGTGGAATGGACGCATAGAGACGGTCCTGACCGGCGAGGAATTGGACGTTTTCAAGAGTTGAGGAGGCCTTGGGAAACCAGTGCAGCACTTTGGGGTCCAGCCCTTCGGACGACCAGCGACGAAGAG
>JBNKOV010000884.1:0-2589 GCA_050294955.1 Holophagae bacterium | reverse complement strand
AAGCCTTGGATCTTCAGGCCGACAGGATATGTTGGTTCAGTCGGTTCTTGATATGAGGCCTTTCAAGTTCAGGAAGCCTTTGGTGCCTAGAAGGTGTTCGGCCAATTAGATTTTCACCAATCCTTTTTTGCTGAGTTCTTTTATGGTCTCATCACTGAGGCCCGCTTCTTTGAGGATCTGTAGGCTGTGCTGGCCCAGGCTTGGGGCGGGCTTTGGGGCTTGGCTTGTTGGGGTTTTTGAGAATTTTATGGGGAAACCCTGTATTTTGTGGCCGCTATCGTCGGTTTGGATCATGTTGCGGCTCTGTAATTGGGGGTCTTTGTCTACTTCGTCCAGCTCCAAAACAGGGGAGAGGCATAGGTCTTCTTGGGCGGCCAGGGTCATCCATTGGTCTCTGGTTTTCTGTTGGAAGAGCGTTTTTACTTCGGTTTTAAGCGTCATGGCCTGTGGGCCTTTGGCAAATTGCTGGTCTACCCAATCCGGGCGATTCACGGCTCTACAAAAGGCTTCCCAGAATTTCTGCTCCAAGGCGGCTAAGGCTACAAATCGGCCGCATTTGCAAGGGTACACGCTGTAACAGGCGGCCCCGCCCGAAAGTAGGGATTGGCCTCGCTTTGAGGAACCCGGCGCGGCTCGCTGATGGGCGAGTTGCAAGGTCATGAAGGGCAGCACGCCGTCTAACATGGATATGTCGGCGTATTGTCCATAACCCGTTCGCTCTCTTGCAAATAGGGCGGCGGTTATGGCGTTTAGCGTCATGTAGGCCCCTGCTACGTCGGCGATTTGCGGGCCGGGCGCTACCGGGTCTGGTCCGCCGGTCGCGGCCAGGACGCCTGCATAGGCGATGTAATTGAGATCGTGCCCTGCGGTTTGGGCGTAGGGTCCGGTTTGACCATAACCGGTGAGGGAGATGTAGACCAGGCGTGGGTTGATCTGGCGTAGCTGCTGATAATCCAGGTTGTTGGCGGCCATGACCCCCGGCCGGAACCCCTCGATCAAAACGTCGGCCTGCTTAACCAGCTCGTGGAAAATGGCCCTGCCTTCCGGAGCCCGGAGTTTTAGCGCGAGGCTCTTCTTGTGAGCGTTCACAGCCAGGTGCCCGGCGGATTGACCCTTGACGAAGGGCGGGTAGAATCGCATGGGGTCGGGGTTTTCAGGGTCTTCAATTTTTACCACTTCCGCGCCCATCTGGGCTGCCATCATGGCGGCTAGGGGACCGGGATAGAGTCGGGCGAGGTCCAGAATTTGGATGCCTTTCAACGGGCCATCTGTGGATTTGGGTTCCATGGGGTTTCTCCTTCCCTTGAAATCTATCATAAAATGGGGTTGTGAAGGCGAGCCAACTTGATTTTCCGGTCCAGGTTTCGGGAAATATATCAAACAACGGGGTCGTTCTGAGACTATAATAACGGAACGCCTTGGGGGCATGGTGAGACGGCCGGTGTTATAAGGTAGTGTATGACCATTTTGTTCGCGCATTCATTTTTTATGAATTTTGACGAAAAACAAAGCATTATTCATGAGCCATACCCGCCATTGGGCACCATTATCGCCGCCGCCTGCGCTCGGAATGCTGGGTTTAAGATCTCCCTGTTCGACGCCATGCTGGCCCCAGACATTCGCGCTTTTCCCAAGTTGTTGTCCTCGGAAGTTATTGAAACGGTTGTGTTTTTTGAGGATCACTTTAATTGGGTTTCAAAGATGTGCCAGCTTAAAATGCGCGAGGCCTGTGTGGAGATGATCGGCCATGCTCGTGATGTTGGGGCGCGGGTTGTGGTGGCGGGTCCCGACGCTTCCAATTATCCCGAGGTCTATTTGAAGGCTGGCGCCCTGTATGTTATCAAGGGCGAGGCGGAATCTCGGCTGATTTCTCTACTGAACCATCTGGCGGTTTCTCCCTCGCTTCCTTTCGAGGCTCCTGGCGTATTCTACCTGGAAAACAACGAGATACGTGGCTCCCATTCGAATCGGGAGAATTTACACGACACGCTTTTGCCCGCGCCTGCCTGGGATCTGGTGAACATGTCGGCCTATCGGGACACCTGGCGGAAGCAACACGATTATTTTACCCTGAGCATGGTTACCACTTTGGGATGTCCCTATCGCTGCAATTGGTGCATTCGGCCTGTTTTTGGCGCGGGTTACCACGTGCGATCGCCACGGGAGATTGCCCTTGAAATGCGGGACTTGAAGAAGCGGCACAAACCGGATCGCATCTTGTTTGTGGATGAGGTTTTTGGGTTGCAACAAGGCTGGATTGAGGAATTTGCAAGAGAGATCCAAGAATTGAACGCCTCGGTTCCTTTTAAAATTCAAGCTCGGGCCGATCTGATCGACGCATCGATTGCCAAAGCGCTTTCCGATGCGGGTTGTCGCGAGGTTTGGATGGGCGTGGAGTCGGGATCTCAGAAGATTCTGGACGCTATGGACAAGGATTTAAAGGTGGCGCAGATTCACGACGCCTCTGCCCATCTAAAGGCCCACGGCATTCATCCTTGTCTCAATCTACTGGTTGGGTATCCCGGTGAGACTGTAGAGGATATCAGGGCGACTTGGGATCTTGTTGAAGAGACCAAACCTCATAATATC
>JBNKOV010000883.1:0-2593 GCA_050294955.1 Holophagae bacterium | reverse complement strand
CCAATAGATAGGGAATGTGCATACTAAATAGCATGAAGCTCGCACCAAAGATAGTAAACCCAAGGTTAATGATGACCAGAATAAGCCAACCGCCTATGCCTTGTAGGTATTCAATTCCCGTAAACTGCTCAACTTCAACTCTTTCTTCATCCGGCATCACTAACTCGGAAGGTGGTTTGAACGGGTTATTCTCCTCCATGAGGCCTCCATTTTTGTAAAAATTTAATTCAATCCCACTCCCAGCAAGGTGGCCAAACCAACATTCCGAAAGCCAAACAATACAATAACTCGCGACATCCGATTTTCTGCATTGGCCGCATCAAATGAATGGATGCCTTGAAGGGCGTCCATCCCAGAAACAAAACGTAATTCCAGCAAATGAGGGTGCAAAAAGTTAGAATTCTTCTAATCCGCAACCATCATTGAACCGGAGCCCCGGTTTCGTGAAAGGACCAACCAGTCGGAAAAGTCGAATGGAATTTGCAAGCCAACGCTTTTGCTCAGGATCTCGTGATCTGATGAAAGAAGGAAGTAGGCGGGAAGCGCAGTCACTGCAAAGGATCTCGCCAGCTCGGGATGTTTGTCTCGGTCTACTTTGATAAAAATCCAGTTCTCCAACTCGCTTGCCACTCGTGGATGAGGAAATACCTTGCGCTCCATATGTTTACAGGGACCACACCATTTCGCGGAGAAGTCGAGCAATATGGGCTTTCCCGTTTCCCTGGACTGAGCAATGCCTTCTTTTATAAATTCAGGCAATCTTTCAGGCCAACGAACCACCACGGAGCGGTCTTGGGATGAGGACGCGAATACATCTTCCGTTTGGGCTTGCGCGAGAGGGGCGACCAGTAGTAGAAATAAAAATATTTTCAAGTTCCCTCCCTGCCAAAACGCTTCTGGTTAAAGGTATCGGCGCCAACCGCCAGCGCCCATTAAATAATCATACGAGTGAAAACAGAAGTCCCCCCAATTAAGGGAGGTAGATAAACTGTACTTTTACAATAAATTACCGAAGGTCCTATTGTCAATACAAAGATTTTTAAGCCATGAAAAATCTGCAAGCCTCTGCTATGAGTACGGCTTTGCAAGATGAGGTTCATTCCTGGCCCATTTCGGGGTACACTACCCATGGGCCGCTTACCGGTCAGAGAGGTTGTGGGTTGAAGGCAGATGAGAGATTTCCCTGGGAAACAGAACAGGCCAATCAGGCAAAGGGATGTTTCTTGGATTATGAATTCCAGTCATTGGTGAGACTTGTAGAAGATGCAGGCTTCAAGGCCTCCAACAGCGCCTTGATTTTTGAGGGGCTCCAAAGACATGGTTTCCAATCGTTCAACCAGTTCGACACCACCCGAGTATCGCCCAAATTGCTGGCGCATTTAAGCCAACCCAACATGCCGCCCATTTCCCCGTTCGCCCATATCAGCAAACACCCTTCCTCAGATGGTTCTATTAAGTACATCTACACTCTGAGAGACGGCTACAAGGTAGAGAGCGTTTGGATGCCCTTTGGCAAGTACGCCACCCTATGCATCAGCTCCCAGGCGGGTTGCGCCCTGGGCTGCACGTTTTGCGCAACCGGTGCAATGGGATTTAAGCGCCATCTCACGCCAGGTGAAATGATTGGCCAGGTCATTCACATGCGACGGGATAACCCATTCCCCAATAAACAACCCGGCAGAGTGAACGTGGTCTTCATGGGAATGGGCGAACCGCTTCACAATTTTTCCGGCGTCCTGGCCGTTTTCAGATCCCTCACCCACCCCAATGGCATGGTGCTTTCCGACAACGATGTGGCCGTATCGACATCGGGCCTTCTGCCCAAAATCGAAGAACTTGGAAAATTGGAGCGCAGGCCCCGGCTCATGGTTAGCATTGCGGCCACAACCGATGAGGCCCGATCCGCCATCATGCCGGTCAACCGGGCCTACAACCTGGAGACGCTGCTCACCTGCCTGGAATCCTTCCCCTTAAAAAAGAAGGAACGCATCATGTTGAGCTATGTGCTCATTGCCGGGATCAATGACAGCGAGGATGATGCACGGCGACTGGCCGCCATGAGCCGCAGATTCCCTTCCCTGGTGAATCTCATTCCCATGAACGCTCACCAGGACAGCCCGGGCATGGACGAACCAACGGAAGATCATTTGACGCAATTCTCTCGATTACTAAAAGACCTCGGCGCGTTCACCACCATCCGGCGGAGCCGAGGACGCGACGTGGCCGGCGCCTGTGGGCAACTCGCATCTCAAACGTAAGAGGGATTGCGGATCAAAACCCAATGGAGAACAAGCAACCCCAGTATTCCCAAGAGGAATAACCAGGTAAGATCTGAATATTGCCATGTGGCGGCGCCAACGCCCTGCCAATCGCCCCATTCTCCGGGTGAAGCCTTGGCAAGGTCTGATTCGCCTCTGCTCATGGCGTTTACTGCGAAATCCCAGGTCCGCTCCCCTGCCATGGCCTTGTACAGGCCAACGTCATTGGGTTTGAAAACAGCCTGGCTCTCATGGGTCGGCACGGACTGCTCAACACCCCGGTCATCTAAAAAGATCGCCGCGTCCAGGCCCGCCTCCATTCTCAACTCCGCCCT
>JBNKOV010000882.1:0-2593 GCA_050294955.1 Holophagae bacterium | reverse complement strand
CACTATTGGACTGGCCACCCTTATGGACAACAACTACGAAACCCTGGAAGAAATGTTGATTGCCGCTGATAAAAACCTTTATCTGGGCAAGGAGCAAGGCAAGAATATTGTGGTGGGATAAAAACCGTATCCTGCCGCCTTGCTCATAGCTTCAAACAACTTGCCCGTTTTTGAACGATAGGGTAGACTTGTTTAGGAAGACCCCGCGGGGAAAGGAATTCGCCTCTATATTGAGTTGTATGATGGCTATGATCCATTTTGAAACGGAAAAATCACCCTGTCCCATTTGGGAAACGGCCACGGCTCCAACACCCTTTTCAGGGGATCTATTTTCCCGGGTTTTAGATTCATGATTGGCAGAGCGCGCTTTAAAAAGCTCTATTTAGAGCACCACTCAGGCGTATATAAGTACTTTCTAAGGAAAGGCTTCCCACCAGAAGACGCTGAAGAGTTAGCCCAAGAGGTCTTTTTTAGTGTCTATAAGTATGGAGGCGATTTTAACAGCATTCATAAATTTCGCGCCTGGTTGAATACCATATCGGCAAATATCTGGAAAAATCGGATCCGTGAATTGCACACCCAAAAGCGTGATGCTCAGGTGGTTTCCATGGACGAGAAGCTTGTTGATACGGGGGTTAAGGAGAGCAATGGTCAGCCTTTGGACCAAACCATCGAACGCCAACAACGGGAGCTTCTTCGGGAAGCTGTTTCTCAACTGCCGGAGAAGATCCACGCCTGCGTGATCCTTCGGGTGTACCATGAACTGTCCTACAAAGAAATCGCGGCTTTGCTGCAAATTCATTATGCTACTGTAAAATCGAGGCTGCATCAGGCTCAGGCCATTTTGAGACAGATCCTCAGCAAGGACTATAACATCGACCTTTTGGAGAATTGACAAATTGGAACGGGAGCGCACATGACCCAAGATGGCATCGATTTCAAGAAAGCACTCAGCGGCCTTCTGGAGGAGGACGCCCGCAACAACAAGCCTCTTTCTAAAGGGGAACTGGACAAATGGCGATCACAAAACCTGGATGAGGAGACGCGCAGGGATTTGGATAAACGTCTTCTTCTGGATCGGGAGGGCGTGCGCGCCTTGGTGGATCAGGCTTTGGAGGAACCGCCCAATTCGGACGCTTCCTGGTCCCAATTTGAGGCCCGATTGGAAAATTGGGATGATGCTGAGGACGGTCCTTTTCCCGGAAACAAGCCGCCCGGCTCGCCTTTGCTTCACAAAATGGGCGGCCTGTTGGCGGCGGCCCTTGTCCTTTTCGCGCTGCTGTTGTCCTATCAGGTCATGACCCTTCGGAGTGAGCGCAAACTGCTCACGGCGCCTGGCTTGAGTGATCGGGTGCATCTTGTAACCCTCGGCGATCCAGCAACTCGAAGCGATCTTCAACCCATTGCACTTTCTGAAGGGCGGCTTGTTTTACAACTGCGCATTTCAAATCATCTGGGGAATTACCCAACATGGGGGGTTTCGATCTCCGATCCAGACGGGCGTCTTGTTTATAAAGGGGAAGCGGCGCTGGATGATTTTCGCATGTTGACCCTTTCGCTGGCGCATGATTATTTTAAGGTTCCAGGTCAATATAAGGTGGATGTTTTTGGGGTAAATCAGGGTGAGGAAATAAATTCAGGTGGCATTATCATCCAAATTGAGCTTTAATAGGAATTCACTATAAGCGGTAAGCCAGCTTTGCGACCCAATGAGGTTTCCTGAAATATTGTGTTTTGCCGTGGGGAGTTCCGATGATGCGGGTTCGGCTCAATTCAATGATTCTGCTGGGTTGGGTTTGCTGCGCGGGGTGTCGGAACCACGATCCGTATATTGCGGATCAAACGGTTTCCTTTCAAACGGTTGAACGTGTTGGTCAGTCCTGGCGGCTAGCGATGAATCCGGGAGATTTTGCATTTCTGGAATTGGAGCAGAGCGGCGTTGATCTTAAAATGGAACTCACCGATCCTAAAGGCCAAAAGCGCTTTAGCATGGACACGAGGCAAGGCGGCCAGGGCGTTGAAGCCTTTGGCTTTATAGCAGAGGAGCAGGGAGTCTACCTTCTGGACATCATCCCTCTAACTCAGGAAGAAGGCGGCTTCTCGCTGAAGGTTCATGGACCGAGAAAGCCGACCGAAATTGATAAAGCTCGCGCCTCCGCCAGTGAGTTCATGGAGCTTGCAGCAAGGAGCGGCGAGGCAGGGGATTGGGAAGCGTCCGCCGACTTCTTTCAACAGGCCGAGCAGTGCTGGGCAGCGGCCGGTGATTTGTTCCAGCAGGCCCTTGCTGCTTGGGAAAAGGCCATGGTCCTCGGGAAGCTTGGTGAACAAGGGCGGCAATTGGAAGAACTCACCCAGGTTGTGGCGCGGCTGGAAGCAATGGGCGAAAAACCGTTGCGGTCTCGGGTCTTGAATCAGCTCGGGACCCTCTCCGCTGGGACGGGGCGCTTTGAAACGGCCATCGATTATTTTAATCATGCTCTGGATCTTCGTCGAGATCACAATTTGAACCGGGCGATCACCCTGCAAAACAAGGCCTACGCCTACCGCTGCATGGGCGCTTGTCAGAAGGCCGTCGCGCTTTTGAAAGAGGCCG
>JBNKOV010000881.1:0-2603 GCA_050294955.1 Holophagae bacterium | reverse complement strand
CATTATTTTTGATCCGGCCGTGGCCCCTAAAATGGTGTCTCTTGACGCCAGCGCCGATCTCCTAACTAGCTCCGCCACCAACAATTACGATGGCGTGACGCAAGCCGAAGCGGAACAGTTTTACGAAAAAATGATCGACAAAAGCCAGAAGGAGCCCATCTCCTACGGCCTTAACTCTCAGCTTGCAAAGGTTGACGGGAAGGTGGTTGAGCGGGTTATCAAGGTGGGCGGTTTGTACACCGAGGCCATCGAGAAGATCGTCTATTGGCTGGAGAAGGCCGCTGCAGTGGCCGAAAACGACAAGCAAAAGGCGGCTTTGGATCTTCTGGTTGAATACTATAAAACGGGTGATCTCAAAACCTTCGACCAATACAACATCGCCTGGGTGGCTGATGTGGATTCTCGCATTGATGTGGTGAATGGCTTCATCGAAACCTATGATGATCCCCTGGGTTATCGCGGCGCTTGGGAGTCTGTGGTTTCTATTAAGGATTTGGAAGCAACCAAAAGAATTCAAGCCATTAGCGATAACGCCCAGTGGTTTGAGGACAACTCGCCCCTGATGGCGGCTCACAAAAAAGCCGAAGTGAAGGGCATCTCTGCAAAAGTGATTACGGTTGTTACGGAAGGCGGAGACGCTTCCCCTTCAACGCCTATCGGCATTAACTTGCCCAATGCCAACTGGATTCGCGCCAACCACGGATCTAAATCCGTGAATTTGGGCAACATCGTTCACTCCTACAACGAAGGCAAGAGCGGCGGCGGCGTGTTGGAAGAGTTTGCCTGGTCCGAAGAGGAGATCGCTCGATCCAAGCAGTACGGCTCCCTGTCTGACGACCTGGAAACCGATATGCACGAAGTAATTGGCCATGCCTCTGGTCAGATGGAGCCTGGCATTGCCACACCCAAGGAAACCCTGAAAAACTACTCAGCCACCCTGGAAGAAGCCAGGGCCGACCTTGTCGCCCTCTACTACCTTATGAATCCCAAGCTGATCGAGATCGGCGTCATGAACTCGCTGGAATGTGGCAAGGCACAGTATGACAGCTATATACGCAATGGCCTCATGCTTCAGTTGCGACGCTTGAAGCTTGGAGATCATCTCGAAGAAGCCCATATGCGCAACCGTCAACTGGTGGCCGGCTGGGCCTTGGAAAAGGGCGCGGCGGACAATGTCATCGAGAAGAAAACCCGTGATGGCAAAACCTACTTCGTCATCAACGACTATGAGAAGTTGCAAGACATTTTCGGCCAGTTGCTTCGCGAAATCCAACGCATCAAGTCCCAGGGGGATTATGACGCAGGTAAGGCGCTGGTTGAGAACTATGGCGTGAAAGTGGATCGCGCCATTCACGAAGAAGTGCTTCAACGGGTTGAAAAGTTGAATGTTCCCGCCTTTAGCGGCTTCATCAACCCCGTCCTGATTCCGGTTGAAGAAAATGGGGAGATTGTGGACGTCAAGCTAAGCTTCCCCAGTGACTTCCAAAAACAGATGCTTGAATATGGCGGCAAGTACAGCTTGTTGCCTGCAAGGCTTTGACAATCTAAAAGGGGGCTGGGCTGCGTCCTGGCCCCAATCGAGCGAACCATGTTTTCTCTCCTCCTATACTTCTGGGTCCAAACTCCTGTAGATCTTCAGTTTAAGAACGTAAATCAAGAAGCGGGTTTAGCCATTTCTCACAATTATGAGGAGTCCTCGCCCTCCGAGGCTCGGAGATTCTCAGGGGGCGTTGCGGCTGGCGACTACGATGGGGATGGTTATACCGATCTCTTTGTTGTTGGAGGGGATGAACCTAATAAACTCTATAGGAACATGGGAGATGGAACCTTTCAGGACCGAGCGCAACAGGTCGGTGTTCAGTTGCCTGGGTTGAAGGGCAGCGGACCGGTTTTTGCGGATGTAAATGGAGACGGTTTCCCCGACCTGTTCGTTGGCGGCCTTGAAGGCACAGGTCCCAAGTTGTTGCTAAACCTTGGGGATGGACGATTTAGAGATCATACCCTTTTGTCTGGGCTCACGTCCGAGCGCGATGTTATTTCAGCGGCCTTTGCCGATTACGATGGCGACGGGGATTTGGACCTCTTCATGACCCATTGGACCAAGAACCTGCCTCCTGCTGGGGGGCATCTCTGGCGCAATAAGGGCGACGGCTCTTTTGAATGCGTGGACGAAACAGCAGGCATCACCGGATATGAAACGGACGACTATTCTTTTACCCCCAATTTCGCCGATATAGATAACGACGGTGATCCCGACCTGTTGGTTACGGGTGACTTTGGAACCAGTAAGATATATATTAACCTGGGGGATGGCGTCTTTCGCCAGGTTCTCGATCAGGAGTTGACAGACGAAAATGGCATGGGCGGCGCCGTAGGAGATTACGATAATGACGGTGATCTCGACTGGTTCGTTTCAAGCATTTGGGATCCCAACCCAAACAGTGAGCGCCAGTGGACGGGCAACCGACTTTACCGCAACCGTGGCGACGGCGCTTTTGACGAAGTATCCCTTTCAGCCGATGTCCGAAAGGGGTATTGGGGCTGGGGCGCTTCTTTTGCTGATTTCAACCTGGACGGCCATTTGGATCTCTTCCAGACAAACG
>JBNKOV010000880.1:0-2608 GCA_050294955.1 Holophagae bacterium | reverse complement strand
GTCCATTGCGGTCCTGGCCTTGGACGGCCTCATGGAGGTGCGTTTTTCCGTTTCAGAAAACCTGGCATCCTCCGTGGAAGTCGGTCGCCGGGCTGAGGTTTCCTTTTCGGCACTGCCAGGGGAAACCTTCCCCGGCAAGATCACGGAAGTCGGTATTGAGCCAGAACCGCGCACCAACGCCTTCCCCATGGTTTTGACCCTAGATCAACCCGACCCCAGGCATCGGGTTGGCATGGCGGCCGAGGTGGCGTTGCAGGGAAATGACTTTTCATCCTCCCCGCTGGTGGCCCCGCCTTCTGCCGTCCTGGGAGATGCAGGAAGGTCTTTTGTTTGGATTCTGGAGAAAGACGGGGAAAAGAAAGCCCGAGTACGCCAACAGTTTGTAACGGTTGGCATGTTGCGCAACGACGGCATCGTAATTCAAAAGGGTCTTTCTGCTGGAGATTGGATCGTTACAGCCGGGAACAGCCGAATTCAGGATGGCCAGATAGTTGCTTTCAACTGGAAAGAGGAGTATTAAGCCTTGAATATTACACGCGCTGCCATCGAAAAAAAACGGATAACCATTGTAACCCTACTCCTTATTTTTTTAGGGGGCATCCAGGCATTTTTCCAGATGCCACGGGCTGAAGATCCCGGTTTTATTGTGCGAATGGCCATGATCATCACCAACTTTCCAGGCGCTTCTCCAGAACGGGTTGACTTGCTTGTTACCGATGAACTGGAAAAAGCCATTCAGGAAATACCAGAAATTGACTATTTAAAAAGCGAATCGCGCACCGGTCTTTCCATAATCCAGGTCTATGTCAAAGATGAATATACGGAGATGAGACCCATATGGGACGACCTACGTCTGAAGGTGGAAAAAGCTTCAGACAGTTTGCCCAATGGCGTTGGGCAGCCCGTTGTGAATGATGACATGGGCGACGTTTTTGGGATGTTGATCGCCATCACAGGGGAAGGATATTCCCCTAAAGAGTTGAAAACCGTTGCTGACAGCACAAGGAATGTGCTCCTCACCATTGAGGATGTCGCAAGGGTGGATATTCAGGACAACCAGGAAGAGCGTATTTTTGTTTCTTTTGATCCGCAAACCCTGATGAAGTTGGAGCTAACGCCCTACCAGTTGAAGGACATCCTTTCCAAGCAAAACATCGTGCAGCCCGGAGGGAAAATCTTCACTTCCGATGAGCAGATCATGCTTGAGCCAAACGGAAGCTTTGAGAGTATCACCGATTTGGGAAACACCTCCATTCGGTCTCCTGCCACTGGCGAGGTCATGTTTCTAAAAGATTTCACGGTTATAACCAGAGGCTATATCGATCCGAGCAAGGCCCATGCTTCCTACAATGGGGAAACAGCGCTCGTGCTGGCTATTTCCATGAAGGAAGGCGGCAATATCATCAATGTAGGGGACTCGGTTCGCGACAAGATGGCCCAAATTCAGCAGGCTAGCCCCATTGGTTTGGATTTCCACACAATCTATTTCCAGCCCGACTTTGTAAAGAAAAAAATCGGGGACTTCCTAATAAACATCATCCAGGCCATTGTCATTGTAATGGCGGTCATGCTTTTATTTTTGGGACTGCGAACAGGCTTGGTAATCGCCTCATTGATCCCCACCGCCATGGTGGCGGCCCTGTGGGTCATGAGTCTGGCGGGCATTGGTCTCGATCAAATGTCTCTTGCTTCTCTAATTATTGCTTTGGGAATGTTGGTTGACAACGCCGTGGTTATGACCGAGGCGATCATGACTGGCATGAGCGAAGGGAAAAAAGCACTGGACGCAGCGGTGGAGGCCACCCGGGAACTTGCCATTCCACTGCTGACCTCTTCGCTCACAACCGCTGCGGCATTTCTCCCCATTTACCTCGCCCAGTCTACGACGGGAGAGTATACCTCACCTTTATTCCTGGTTGTAACCATTACCCTCTTATGTTCCTGGGCGCTTTCTTTGACCATGATTCCCCTTTTCAGTGTTCTTTTTCTAAAAGTAACCCAGAATCGTGAAGTCCGGGAAGACCGGATTTCACGAGTGTATAGCCACTTCATTCAATGGGCATTACACTACCCACGTTTTTTCCTGGCCCTGACTCTCCTGGTATTTTTGGGATCCCTGCAACTATTCCCATTTGTTCCCAAGTTGTTCTTCCCTCCAAATGACAAAGCAGTGATGAGTATAGCCTTAAACCTTCCTCAAGGGACTCCTCTCAGCAAAACAAGAGAGGTGGTTGAAGACCTGGAATCCTTTATCAAAGCAGAACTCATCCATGGAAAACAAGGGGCTGATTCTTCCGAGGAAGGAATTGTGGATTGGGTGGCCTTTGTTGGTCACGGGGCGCCCAAATATCAGTTGTCTTACAACCCTGAACCCAATAACCCCAATTATGCCTATTTCCTGTGCAATACCAGCAATCGGGAAATCATCGACACCAAACTCACGCCTCGTATTCAGGAATACTGCGATCTTCATTTTCCAGACGCCATTGTCAAGGCCGCTCCCCTGGCGCAAGGCGCACCCGTGGAAGCTCCAGTTCAGGTTCGGATATCTGGTCAGGATGTCGAGCCCCTTTTTCAACTGGTTAAAACTATCAAGGACACCTTTCAG
>JBNKOV010000879.1:0-2619 GCA_050294955.1 Holophagae bacterium | reverse complement strand
CATTTGGTGAATTTGACGTTATTGCTGTCTCTGGGGTGTACAGCCATTTTACAAGCCCAGGATACCTCTTTGCACATGAGCATTCTGGACGGGGATCGCGCCGGAGTAACGGCTCTGCTTGAGAATGGCGCCGATATAGATCAGAAAATGAGAGGGGGATGGACGCCTCTCATGGTTAGTGTGAAGTACGGTCATCTCGAAATCATGAAAGACCTGCTCAAGGCCAACGCCTCGGTCAACTTACGCGACAAAAACGGCAACACTGCGCTTATCCTGGCCGTTATTTCCAAGCGCATCGAAGCGGTTCGCATCCTGCTCGCCAATCGGGCCGACGTCACCATTAAAAACAACGACGACATGAACGCCATCGACATCGCCACCCTCACCGGAGAGTCGGAAATCTACACCTTGCTGGACGATTACCTCAACCAAAAGGGCTAACTGAAGGCAAAGCCAGCGGGTGTTGGTAATATTTGGGCCTTGTTTGGTCGAGGATTTTCGGTTGATTTGATCCTTTTCCTGGCTGGATATCGCATGTTATGATGGTTCGATTCTTTCTGGTCGGGGAACCTTATGGCTTTTGATCCAGTTACGTGGGCAATAGGATTCGGTTTTGGCAAGGCCGTGAACAAGCTGCTTGATCTTTCAAAAGATGAGTTGGGCAAAGCCCTGTCCAAGGATGTCCGGGACTGGGCTGAAACTCTTCCCGAGGATTTAAGCTGCACGCCCGAAGCCCTGTTTCCCAATACCGAAGACTACGTCTTGATTGAAAGAGCCAAGCAATGCGCTGGTATTCAGAAACTTAGGCAGGCTCTTGAAGCGAAGAACGTTCCCGATGCATCCGTCTGGTTTGACGCCTTTATGGACAAATGGCGCTTTGTCATGGTTACCAAAACCCAGTCTCAAACTTTCTTTCAAAAATCTAGAGAAGATGAGGTTCGCGCGCATCTCCAAGTCCTGGCTGAGAAAGTGGCCAAAACATCCGCTACCGATGAAGACCGGTTTCGGGTGACCACTCTCGAGTTGTTGAGAGTTATTAAAGCGGATATCCAAGGAAAGAACAAACTGGAATGGACCGAAGCAGATATCGCTCAGGCACAGCAACATCTGCAAACAATGCCTGATGATGAGATCCCCGAACCGTCGGTATTGCCGTCCAACTCCGTGATGCCGCTAGCCCGAAATCCTCTATTTGTGGGCAGGTCGCTGGAATTCAAGAGCCTGGCTGAATCTCTGAAGCAAGGTGAGGTGGTTCAAATCGCTGCGGCTACAGGCATTGGCGGTATTGGCAAGTCACAGCTTGCATGCGCCTTTGTACATCGATATGGTCAGTATTTCAAAGGGGGCGTCTATTGGCTGAGTTTTGCGGAGGAGGATAACATTAAAACGGAGGTTGCCAACTGCGGTTCTTCTAAGGGGATGGGTCTCTATTGGGAAGGTGAAACAAATTTAGACCAGCAGGTTGACCGGGTT
Organism: Holophagae bacterium; assembly: GCA_050294955.1. Taxonomy (GTDB): domain Bacteria; phylum Acidobacteriota; class Holophagae; order Acanthopleuribacterales; family Acanthopleuribacteraceae; genus JBNKOV01. The sequence continues at coordinate 1,146 of JBNKOV010000879.1, read as the reverse complement.
CTGGCCGAATGGAGGAAACCCATCCCGCGCCTCTTGATCTTCGACAATTGTGAGTCACCCGAACTCTTTGATCAATGGCGGCCCAAAACCGGGAGTTGCCGGGTGTTAATCACCAGCCGCAATTCCGATTGGGAAGACCATTTAGGCGTGAAAGCGATTCCATTGGGCGTGTTAAGTGAGGCGGAGGCTGTTGCCTTACTAAAAAAGTTCAATCCAAAAGATCCAGAGGGACTTGCCGAGATAGCCCGTGAATTGGGATGTCTACCCCTGGCCCTTCACCTGGCAGGGAGTTATCTCAAAAAAAAGCGGGCCATGACCCCTAGTAAATATCTCAAACAATTAAGGGATGCATCCATCCTAGCCCATGCCTCATTAAACGGACAATTTGACAAAATTTCACCTACAAATCACGTCCAAAGTGTAGGCCGTACCTTCAGCTTAAGTTTCGACCAATTAGATCCTAAAGACCCAACGGATGAACTGGCAATCCTGCTGTTGCAGAAAGTGGCCTGTCTTGCGCCAGGAGAACCCATGCCCACCGATATATTTATGGAGATTTCGGCTGGCGAGGACGACCCTGTAGATGAAGCCCTGGATAGGCTTATGCAGCTGGGATTGATGGAGGAAGAAAAGCAAGCCATAAAACTGCATCGGCTATTGGCGGTCTTTATGGGGAACATGGGGATTGATCAGGATGTACGGAATGATGTAGAAGAGGCAGTTTTAAAACAAGCCAATATTTTAAACAACGCAGGTTTTCCAGCCCCTTTTCTGGAATGGCAGAGCCACTTGAAGGTCGTAACCGATTATGCAATAGAACGGAAATCGGAACTGGCTGGTGAGTTGTGTAATACATTTGGATATCACCTTCAAATGATTGCGGATTACGCAAGAAGTAAACCTTATTATGAGCAAGCCCTGGCCTGCAGGAGATTAACACTGGGTGAGGGCCATCCTACAACGGCGGAAAGTCTAAACAACTTGGGCATGTTGCTGAAAGCGATGGGTGATTTTCGGGCCGCGAGGCCCTACCTTGAGCAGGCACTGGCGAGTAATCGGGTCGCCTTGGGCGAGGACCACCCTGGCACTGCTAAAAGCCTCAACAACTTGGGCTTGTTAATGAAAGCGATGGGTGATTTTGGGGCC
>JBNKOV010000878.1:0-2623 GCA_050294955.1 Holophagae bacterium | reverse complement strand
CGTCAAGGAAGCGGCTTGATAGGTTTTATTTCTAAAGTAAACCACCAATTTCAAATAGGCTCTGCCGCGAATGTCTTCGGTCATACGGAAGGGGATTTCAAACGGGGGCTGGTAAATACTGCCAAGCACCTTATCTTCCCAAAGAACATCCATCCTCAAAATTGGACTGTGGTTGCCGTGCATTTCAAATGCCATTTTGGCCTGGCCGCCAACATAATCATTGGGACGAGGGGATAAGATATTGAGCTTCACTCGCTCATCCCTTTTAAAATGCTGTTTCTGAGCCAGCAGCCGTTCACGGATGCCCTCTTCTTTTTTCACAAGATTGCGGTGCAACTCCAGGACTTCCGATTTTGGAGGATATAAAGCACGGTTGGCGGTTGATGAAGGCGAGGGCTTCACGGCTTCGTTTTTCGTGAATGTAGGCTTTCACCAAAAGCTCGTGAGCCTTCAGGTCTGTAGGAATCATTTCGAGGTATTGTTCCAATTCCTCGGTTTGACGCACGCCTTTGTCTACGTTATCCAAAATGGAGGCGAATAAGTTGATCGCATCCTTCATGAAATGCAAGTGACCAGAGCGAACCTGAGGCAAGCGCCCTGAGGATTTTTTGCAATGGGTTGTTCCCAGTTGCTCGCTTTGCGAATAATTGGCGGCTGTGAAAAGCGCTCGATAAGCCAGCACGCCTTGATGGGGCAATTTCTTTGTTTTTAGCAGGTCCTTGATATAGTAGGATGGCATGTAGTAGCAGTCTACAACAAACACGTCCTGTTTTGGAACCTTGAACCTTATCTCATCCATGGGATTGCCCAGCACTTTCAGAAAGTTCAAATAACCTTCCGTGGTCCTGAGATCCGCAATGGCCATCACGGTCTCGGATTCCCCCTGAACAATTAGAACCTCGCCCTTTTCGGTCGTAAGGTTAATCGATGCATTGAATGCTTGCATGGAAAGAGATTTACCTGCCTGCTCCCGTACCGTAAGCACAAAATTGAAAGCAGTTACCTGATAGGGCTCTTTGGATTTAACCTTTATTTGATCCCTCATGTTATCAAGGGTTTCAGCTAAAACAATGGCGCTTTGCAAGTAGGTGTCGAAGCTCACTTCGTTAAATCCGGAAAATGAATAATCCGGGTTGCGGAATTGATCATAGGTGAGCAGTCTTTGGGGCTGCCAGCTCACATTAAAATGTTCTCCATTCTGCTTGACCAAAAGATCGAAAAAATAGTAGCCGTCCATTGACCATAAAGACGGGCTGCAAAATACAAAAAGAGCAATAAGACTCAAGCGAAGTCGCATGGCAAGAAACTCCTCCCTCAAATTCAGGCCTTGGCGCCATCGTAAAGGTTAACGAATAAAGTTAGAATTACCCCTAAAAAAGTTTCCTATATTACAAAAAAATTACGAAGGCGTTTATATCTTACTCAGTTTGTACGTCTTTGCGTAATTGAGCAGTGGTGAAATGCCTTTGCGACATTGGTTTGGAGATGGGTGCGAGGCTCAATCGTTGGAGACGATTGACTACTGTCCCTATCGGGCGCATCGCTCCAATTCTTAATCATTGTACATTGAAAATAGCCCAAATTGCGGTTCGCTTTGCGGTTGGTGGACGCGCCTATTCCTTTTGAATAAAGAGACGGGCGCGCTCGCCTGGCGAACGAACTAAAAACCAGTGAAAGCCATTCATCATGGAGAGGCAGTCTAAAACCTCATCCCATGTTTGACCTTGCGCATGGATATCCACCTGAATATGGGCAAGACCGTCTTCCAATATAAGCTCCATGTTGAAGGTCTCCGCCAGGTTCTGCAAGAAGGCTGTCAAGCTCTCTCCCTTCCTGTCAACCAGTCCCAACCGACCCGCCTTGTGACTGAGAGAGTCCTGTGGCGCGGTGAAGATGATGTTGTCTCCTCTCCGTGTCCAGGCGACACTGACCTCCCTGCATATGACATCCAGAAAGGTGAGCCAATCGGCAACCGGAAAAACGCCGCTAACTTTGTGGTCCAGATTAGATGGGGTAAAAGAATTGAGATCAACCCGTCTGGATATAAAGGTAAGAACATCTCGGGCTGAAGCATTTAAAAGAATTGCATGATCGGACTTCAGGTCTTTGACGCTTGATGGTTGAGGGATCGGGATTTGCCTGCCATCTCTGTTTTCTAATAGGAGTTGGGGCTTTATTTCCAAAACGAACCAATCAGCCACCCAATCTCCAAGACCCAGCCAGGTTCGGTCAACCAGGATCCAAGATCCGTTATTGTGTGAAATAACGGCGCCTGGTGAAGAAAACTGCTTGGAAAGATCGTCTTCCGATAGAGTCAGGCCGGGTCCAGGCACGCCGTGTTTTACAATGGCGAGAGCCCTGACAACCGCCATTCGATCCGCTTCACTATTTACCGAACTCAGCAATGAACTCAAGGCCTCTGCGCTTTCTTCCCATTCTTCAAAAACCTCTGCACGATAAACCAGTTCGCGAACTGTGTGGTCCAGCGGCGGCGGTTCGTTGAGAAAAAGTAATAGAAGGAGCAGGGTCATGACATCCTCAGTCAAGAACCAGTTTATAGCCAATGCCTCGCTGGCTGAGTATATAGGTTGGTTTATCCGGATTGGGCTCAATTTTTTTCCTG
>JBNKOV010000877.1:0-2626 GCA_050294955.1 Holophagae bacterium | reverse complement strand
CTGGACAACACCCGGCAACAATGTAGGCGAAATAACCGTCGATGCCTTCAATAGCTGTGGTTTGGACACCGCTATCTTGAGAAATATCAGTGTGGAAGGCCCAAACATCGCTGGCCCGACGGAGGTTCTGGTTAATGGGACAGCTACATACACCACAGAGGCAAAGGGCCAGATAACCTGGTCTCTCACAGGTGGAGGCGTGCAGGTCGCCTGCCCCAAGAAAGGAGATTTCTGTATCACATGGACCAGCAATGGTTCCGTTTCCCTATTGAATAATGGCTGCACAACTACCATTAATGTTGCTGTTATCGATTGCCCCACTTTGGAAAGCATCGCCCAAAACCTGGCGGCAGACGTGAATGATCTTGCTCAAAGTCTTGGTGTTGCTGATTTTGATAGCCCCGCATCCCAAATCGATTTCCAAAACACAGCCGCGAACCTGGCTACAACCATAAACGGTGGTGTTTACCTCCCCAACGATCCAGATCTCTCAACTTTGCAAGATCTTGCGGGATGCGGCATCAATAACCCGCGGTGCGGGAACAGGGGCGTTACCCTGTGCTCCGATGCGGTGCGAAGCCAAATTTGCGGTATGCTCACGACGCTTCTAGACTACCTCGCCCAGCTTTCGAGTTCTTGTTCTCCTATCGCCGTTATGGCCCAAAAAACCGATTGGCAGCCCCTGGCCACCGGCGATGTTGATGGAAATGGCTTCTCCGATATGGTTTGGCGTCACGGACTTAAAAACCAGAACCGGATCTGGATGGGCGTTGGCGACAACAAGTCGATATCCATTACCCTGCCCTCACTTCCTGAAGGGACTTGGAGTCTCGTTGGTCTGGCGGATTTTGACCGCGATGGCAAGGACGATTTCCTCTGGCGAGAATTGGTCGAAAACAACTATCTCGCATGGATGACACAAACAGATTTAACCTTCGAGAGCTTGCCAGTGCATTTTCCAACGGACATTACCCCCATAGGCCTTGCGGACTGGGATCTAGACGAGCAGCCCGATCTCATGATCTACGATCCCTGGCATGAACGGCGCGTTTTAATCCTCAATGGCTTTGAGATTCTGGATTCCCAGGAAATAGTTGAGACTTTTCACGACCAGTCCACCGTATTTAAGCTAGCTACCTTTGGTGGCAAAAAGCCAACGAAGCAGGGATGGCGTTGGATTGGGGCCGCAAATGTCGCTCAATGAGACAACTATCACTACTTTTATGATGAAGATTCAAATGCCCTTGTTCTTGCATGGAGAGATAAGCAGGATTGGAAGGCAGTAAGACAGATCATCTCAGTAGGAAACCGTATGATTGAAACAAACGATGCTTTATTTGACCTCTTGGAAAAGGGCCAACAAATGTTGAGAATCTATCCCGAGAACTCTCCGCCTATCCTTCTCCCTCTGCCCTATTTCGAGGAAAACCCTTAATCAAAAACTCCTTGATGATTCAAAAAGCGCCGCCTCCGGCGGCGCTACTTTTTCACAATTGGTAATAGGTCAAATTCAATAAAAACCACGAACAATCGACATCATTTCCCTATCGCAGTTCATTAGAATCGCCAGGTATTGCTTGCACTTTCAAAATTAGGGCTATATATTTAAAAGGCTTTGACGGTGCATTGCCACCGTCGGCCATATCAAGCAAATTTCGAATGAGGTTGCACGATGAAAAAATTTAAAAACAATCTGCAGCGCCTTCTCGGCATTTTCGGCCGGACATTCGAATTGCGTTCCCAAGAAAGTACACGGTAATGTTCTGCTCCAATTGATGCAGAAACGGGCCGCGAATCGTGGAGGATGGCGAAGCCTGTCCAAATTCGGACTTTACGCCTCACGCATTCGTTCGCAACTGTTAAAACCGGATGGACCCTTTCCATCCCCAGCATTTCTTTAAACCCCTTAGGGCATTGAGAAGTGCAGGTTTCCGGGTGTTTCCAATATTGGGACACCCTATTGGGAGAATTTATATGATTATTCAAAAATACCCGAGAACACCTCATTTGGAGGGTTCTTGTCTTCAAGTTGGAGACCAGGACTTAAGTCAGGTTCCCAGTAAATCTCTAACCGAAAGCTACCTTGTAATTGAAGAGAAACTGGATGGCGCAAACACAGGAATTGGGTTTGATGAAGATGGTAAATTACGGCTTCAAAGCCGAGGCCATTTTTTGATCGGAGGTCCACGGGAGAAACATTTCGCTCTGTTCAAAACCTGGGCTTCTTGTCATCAATCCGCCCTCTACCAGATTCTAGGAAAACGTTTTCAGATGTATGGCGAGTGGCTTTATGCAAAGCACACCGTTTTCTACGACCACCTGCCCCACTACTTTCTGGAATTTGACATCTTTGATCGTGAAAAAAAGACCTGGTTGGACACAAAACAACGGCATCAATTACTTCAGGGCTCGCCAGTGGTTTCTGTTCCGATCCTCGCGCAAGGATTGGGCCGCTCGCTGTTGCCCGTAACTCAATTTATCCGCAAATCACTTTACCAGACTTTGGATTGGGAAAATGCGCTTCTAAATTTGGCGCAAGAAAGAGGGCTAGATGGGGCTCAAATCCTTTCAGAAACCTTTAGCAACCCAATTGCCGAAGGAGTCTATATCAAGGTAGAGCAAAATG
>JBNKOV010000876.1:0-2630 GCA_050294955.1 Holophagae bacterium | reverse complement strand
ATGCCATTCGTTTTTCACCATAGTTATGAGACCTGGCTCGTCATCCACACCCTAAAAGTCTCACTCTAGAAAAACACTGCCCACAGGTTCGTTGACCAATCCCCCATTGCTGTCGCCCACTTCTTGCCTTCCCGGTGTAAGCCCAGTCAATGCCACATTCGCCGCCATTTGGCTGCGGCCAGCCTCCAGCCAGTTGAAAACCTCACGGGTCAAGCCGTCTGGCCCCAATAAAGCGCAAAGGGGGATATCATTGACAACCAAGAATCACGATGATTCAGAAATTAACGGGGGCGGGATCACACCCGCCTTCCCCTTTTCCAATCAGAAGACAAGTCTATATTATCAACGCTTTGATAGAGATTTTCCTCATGAGGAAACGACACCAATCGGAAAGCCTCAATATCCTTCGCATTTGCTTCATGCTTTCCCTACCGTTCATGCTGCCACTCAAAGAGTTCAGCCGCTAGCTCTTTTTGAAGTAATGCCAAGCGGGGAAACGCAACGACTCGATCTCCATTGCTCCGTACGTTTCTTTCCAAGCGCTCATTACCCCATCTAAAATGTCGCCGAAGTAGAAACCGTCGTCTCGTGAAATCAGCTAACACAGTTCATTAAACAGAACGTATTTTTTCACCTCCACAAGCCTGGCGCCAGTGAAGGCTTTTGGGGATGCATAATATTTGACAAAGCAATTCGTTCGAGCTAAAGTTTGGGCGATTGGTCTTTTTCTCTACATTTCTTTTTTTCGGAGTCCCTTATGAGTCGTTCACCAGAACACGCTCCCATTTTGCAAGCCGCGCAAACATGGAAGGAACAATGCCTGCTACGGGCTGGTTCTCTATTTTCTGATAAATCCCTTTGGCGCGACGATCACCTCGCTATCTTGGAGGAAGCCCTCGGGAATTCCAGCGGTATTGGCTCCTATTCGGAGCGGCTCAAGCTTCAATTGGAAAACAAGGATCCACTGGTCATTGCATTGATGGCGGAGGTTTCCTGGCTTTATTACCTATTTCTTTCCAACCGAGAACCCAAAACCAAACGAAATAATATTTTGCAGATTCATTCATGGTCAAATCAACCGTCTCCGAAACAACATGAACTGTTGGCCGATGAAATTCTAAAGGGGATTCAATCAGGCGGCGTTAGTTTAAATATTCGTAGGCCAGAAGAACTAACATACCTGCTTAGAGTGGTCAGAGCCTTTAAAGCCCTGCCCAAGGTGAAACAGGATGAGAAGATAAATAACCCCTGGCGATGGTCGGAATGGCTTGAGGATCAACCACACGGCAAAACCCGAACCATGCGCCCGATTTTGCAATACCTGCTTTTTCCAGACGAATTCGAACAGATGGTTTCAAATAAGGATAAGGTTGATATCCTTGCTGCTTTCACTTGTAAATCAAAAAAACAGATTAAGCAAATGAGAGCAGTCGCCATCGAGAAAGAGATTTACGCCCTACGCGCTGAACAAGAAGACAAGTTTGGTCTCGGGAAACTGGACTTCTATCAACCACCCCTTTTAGAGATCTGGAAATCTTCCGAGCTGGGCTTTCTTTTTTCTTGGAAAAAAGACGAGTTCCCCTGGCCTTCCTTCGAATCGGATTTGAAGTTGCTCCGAGAAGGAAGCGACGTCCATCTCATGTGGCCATGTGATGAGGATTCAGATATTAAAGCCGGTTCGCCCGCGTGGATCATTAGGAAGAATCAAGGGATCCTGGCTGCGGGCAACGTGACTCAAGCTCCCTTTTTGGGAACACATTGGAATCGTTCCCATGAAAGCGAAACCTGGTATGTTCGCATCAAATTGACCCGTATTGCCAATTCTTTTAATGAGCCCATAATTCCCAACTCTGCGCTTAAAAAAGCTAAAATCCCCATGCCACAAACTCAATGGAAGGCGTTGACAGAAGAGGAAACGCGTGCCTTGAAAGCTATAGGGTTGCAACGAGATATCCATCCCAGGCTCGATAAAGAAACGGCAGGGCAACTTCCAGCCATAAATCGCATCTTTTACGGCCCTCCCGGCACGGGCAAAACCTGGAAATGTGAAAAGCAACTCTATCCTAAATACGAAGGCATTCCCAAAGAGATGTCCCAAGAGCTTTTAACTTCAAAAATTATGAGCGAAATGTCATGGCGGGAGGTTCTGGTTGCGGCGCTTTATGATATGGGCGGACATGCAACAAACAAAGAGCTGCTCGACCATGATTTTGTGAAAGCCAAAAAAGCATCGTCTCAAAACAACACCGTCGATGCGACCTTGCGTGGCACGCTCCAAAGACATTGCAAAGACTCTGAATTTGCCCGATACGCAGGCAGCCAGGCCCCCCTGGTTTTTTCTAAAGATAAAGATGCAAATTGGTGTTTGGCAGAGGATTGGCAGGAGTGGGGAACAGAGCCGAAAAAAAGCGCTGATAAGGTCCGTCAGGGTCTGCCCCCCGGTGAAAATATTATCCGACACAAAACAGTAACCTTTCATCAATCCTATAGTTATGAGGATTTTGTAGAAGGAATCCGGCCGGTGGAAACCGAGGATGGCTCGGTAAGCTACCAAATTCAAAAAGGTATTTTCCGCAAGATTTGCGGAGAAGCAGAGAAGGATCCCGACCATCGTTACGCCCTGTTTATCG
>JBNKOV010000875.1:0-2639 GCA_050294955.1 Holophagae bacterium | reverse complement strand
CCAATCGCTATACAGCGAGCTATCATTTGGGAAGAACATGGTTCTTCAAGGCCTATTACGAGAGATTAAAAGGTCTTGATGATACCGCATCATTGGAGAAGGCCGTTAAAAATTTCAGGCAGGCCTCGTCTATCAACGACCACCGGTCCACGCCCTATTTGGGAGAAGGCGCGGCTGGCTTTCTTCTGGGCACTGGCGTATGGGAGCGAGGCGGCAATCCGGACGAATATTTCGAAAAAGCGTTAGCCGCTTATGGCCGGGCTCTCGCCATAAAACCCGACAGCAAGGCCGCCATGAGCAACCTTGCCGATATCCATCTTCAGCGGGGATTTTACGCACTCCAAGGACAGCAAGACCCACGCCCCTTTCTATCAAAGGCCAACGCCCTGTTCGATCAAGCTCTGGCGATTGATCCTCATTATGAGGAGTCTCTGCTGGAAAAATCCTATAGTTTCTTCCTTGAGGCTCAGTATCTTATGAAAATGGGCCATGGAGCCGAAAGTCAAATTCACGAGGCGCTGGCGCTGGCGGAGCGTGTTTTGACCCGAAACAAGGTTCATTTTCAGGCCCTGTTGAGCAAAGGCCGCGCCCTTACCCTAAAGGCCCAAATCCAAACGGACCGCCGTACTGCGGACGCGGTTTTTCTCGAAGCGCTTAATGCCTTGGAAAAAGCCAGGGATTTGAATTCTGTCGAGTCCGACATTCACCTGGCCATTGCGGATTATTGTGAAGTGAAGACCCAATGGTTGGAGACTCGCAGGACAACTGCTGAGCAGGATATTGAGCTTGCTTTACGGGTTTTGGAGGAGGCGCTGGCCATCAATCCAGATCACGCCCAGGCGTTAGCGGCTCGGGGCATGTTTCGCATTTTGAAATCAAAGTATAGAAAAACCGGGGCGGAGCAGGGCCGAGAGGATCTGCAAAGAGCTATTTCCATCAACGAGAATTTGAGGCCGCGCTACAAGTCGTTTCTCTAATGGGGCGACCCAATGAGACGTTTTTAATGTTTCAGGGTCTCAGAGTGGTCCTGGAATTGTGTTTTGCGGTAGAATGGTCGCTTCAAAGGAGCAGTAGCCGGACTCCTTATCAGAAAGAAGCGGAGACGGGTTCATGAGGGGTTTTAGGCTTGGATCGATTTTTATATTAATGGCTGTTTTCGGAATTGGCGTTCAGGAGTTAAGAGGTCAGTCTGAAGCCCGGATGGAAAACCGGATGAGGGTGGGTCTGGTGCTTTCTGGAGGCGGCGCTCGCGGCTTTGCCCATTTGGGCGTCTTGCGCGGTTTGGAGGAGATGCGGGTTCCCATCGATTTTATTATAGGAACCAGCATGGGCTCCGTTGTAGGGGGGCTCTACGCATCGGGCTTGTCCTTGGAAGAGCTTGAAGCTGTAGTGCTTGAAACGGATTGGGAGGATATTTTCGACGACGCGCCGCCCAGGGATAATATCAGCTTTCGTAGAAAATCCGAACAACGGGAAGATCTGTTCGACTTTGAGTTGGGCGTGGGTCGCGATGGCATTAAGGTGGGCTCGGGCTTGATTGCCGGTAAGAAGTTGGGTCCTATCCTTCGGGGCATGACTCTGCATGTCGGGAATACCGAGGATTTCGACCAGTTGCCTATCCCATTCAGGGCTGTGGCTACGGATCTGGTGAACGGCGATCCCGTGGTAATGGGCAAAGGAGATCTTGCAAAGGCCATGCGAGCCAGCATGGCGGTTCCTGGCGTATTTCCTGCGGTAGAAATTGAGGGGCGTCATGTGGTTGACGGCGGTCTGGTGAGTAATCTACCCGTGGAAATCATCCGCAATTTTGGCGTGGACGTGGTGATTGCGGTTGATATAACCACGCCGCCTGCAACCAACCCTGAGACCGGTTCCCTGGTTGAGGTGGCGGTGCAGTCCATTGATATTCTCACCTATAGAAACGTGGTGAGGTCTATCGGGGAATTGGGCGCGGACGATGTGCTTATCTCCCCTGAATTGGGTGAATTAGGGGCTATTGATTTTGATAAACAAGCCGAATTTATCGCCCGAGGTTACGCCGCTGTAAATGAGGCGCGATCTAAATTAAGGAACTACGCTATCAGCCCAGCTGAATTTAAGAAAAGACAGGATGTCCGGCATATTTCTCCTTCCGACTATATTAAAGGCGTGATGATTGATCAGATTGAAATTGAGGGCCTTAAACGACATGATCCCCGGCTGGTGAACGCCCGACTTAAAACTAGACCTGGTCGTATCTTGGATCTGGATCTTCTTCGTCAAGATTTGTTTAGAATCGAGCAATTGGGTGAATTCGATGATTTGGGTTACCGATTTTACGAGGAGGACGGAAAAACGAAATTGGTTATCCGGGCGATCGAAGACCCCAGGGGGCCAGGCTATCTTCAGTTTGGGTTGAAGCTCTCCTCTTCTCTGAACGGCAAGGGCGAGTTCACCATGTACGCCAACTACCGGCGCACTGCGGTCAATAAATTGGGCGGCGAATGGAAGACCGCCGGGTCTTTTGGCGAGGTGGATTCCGTTTACACAGAGCTTTATCAGCCCCTTCACTTTGCCGGGAAATGGTTCACTGCGCCGCGTTTTGGGTTCTATCACAATACGGAGGCTCGTTTCCTTGAAGGCCAGTCGCAGATTTTGGG
>JBNKOV010000874.1:0-2640 GCA_050294955.1 Holophagae bacterium | reverse complement strand
TTAGCTGAATGGAAAGGGTGTTTCAAGCCAAGTTGCCGAGTGTAAAGTACCGGTCAGGCAAGCTGAAATTGCAGAAAAGCCGTGTTCCCCCGGTTGAGAATGCGACGCTCTTCTAGGTCTGAAATTCGTCGTAAGTGATTGGTGGCGGTGCGCCAGGCATATTAATGGACTTTTGCGGACATTCTCCGGAGAGGAGTTCCTATCTTTTCCTGGCTTCTGCCTTCATGTGAGGACAGGGTGTTCATGCAGGTTCCGGCAGAGAACATCGTAAACGAAAGGACCCAATCATCCAGTCAGGGCATGTATGCTGGAGTTCGGATTCTGATTGGCAAAGAGATGCCGAAAGCCGTTTTGAACCCATTGGAGCACCCTCATTTTGGCGGCCTTGACCTGGCGTTTGTGTGAGGAAGATGGCTGGCAACAGTGTCTTCTTTCCTAATTGGAAAAGGTTGAATAAATGGTTGGGGTCTTATTTTCCTGGTTTCTGACTGGTTTATATTTTCCTGGCTTGGGAAAGTGGCGTGAGACGTTGTTTGCCTATGGGCTTTTAATCTTTCTGTCGGGTAAGTTTCCCCGAATCGGCCGGTGAATTTTTCCCACTTTTGGGGGGCATTCAAATTTCAATGTGATCGGCCACTACCTGTAATGTGATTGGCGTCACTGTCCGGAAAATTTGATATTTGGTCCTTAATATCTTGCCGTCAGCGTGTTGAATGAGGATCGACCTCAAACAGCGTTCGATTTTTTCAGCACTTTTTCGGGGTTGGCCTGATTTATGCAATGCTAAGTTCCTGTCTGCAATGTTTCAAACGGTCCGCAGATGTTTATCAGGAGGCAGTATGACGACTGCTATTAAGCCAATTTCTAAGTTGCCAAAGCCATTTAAGTCAGGTTTTACCCTGGTTGAGTTGATGGTGACCATTGCCATCCTGCTCGTTCTGGCGCTGTTCCTGCTGCCGTCCTTTATGAAGGTTGCTGACGGTTTTAAGTTGCGCGATGAAACATCCCAGGTTGAGAGTCTTGTGCGCAAGACCATGGCGGCTGGGATTACCCAAAGTGTCAATTCTCGGGTTATCATTGTGGATGACACAATCACAGGATTCATTATCCAGGATGGGGTTCAAGAGGAGGTCGCCTCCCATCAACTCGATCCCGAAATTGCTTTTATTCGAACCAATGCTGCCGAAACACCCTGGGTGAACAGCACAGCTACCGGGTCCCTAATCTATCCCGATGGCCAAGGCGTTAACGGCCAGTTGGACTTCAATACCTTTGGGCTTCCTGGCAGGGGCGCCGCTATTTTTTTGGAGAATAGCGACAAAACTGCAGTTATTGAAATTCTCGCATCCGGCCAAATAAAGACCTACCACTGGGAGGACAATGAATGGACAAAATAGTCACATTAAAAAGAGGCGTGAGTCTTGTGGAGAACATGGCTGCCCTTCTTGTTTTTTCCACTGCTGCTTTGGGTTGGGTCGTTTTATCCGGCACATTGTCAAGGGCGACGACGGAGTCCGAGGTTGCTTCCCAAGGCACCGTGATCGCGGATTCTCTTGTAAACGAATATACTGCAATGAAATTTGAAGCCAACCCATTGCCTGGCGAGGAAAACCCAGATCTTACAGACCTTGCCGCCAACGTATTGAATCGTTATTTTTCAGCAACAGGAGACGAAGTGGATGCAGATGATCCCGATGTCTTCTACACTGCCTCCGTGGATATTACCCTGTTGGAAGAGCTGGATCCCAAACAGGCCGATGTGGCCATTACTGTGTCCTGGCTGGACTCGGGTTTCTTTGAAGAAAAGCCTTCGGCAGAGGATGATGTGTTGACCTATGTGGAATTGGTTTTTTCCAGGACGGTGGAGCGATGAGAAACGCTGCTTTTACGATTACCGAACTTATGGTTGGCATGTTGGTCACTTTTTTTCTGAGTACAGCGATGCTGGTTTTTACCAATAATGTTGTTTACGATTTCCAGACTCAGCGGACGACGGTCACCGACCGCACCACAATTAAGCATGTGATGAGCGCATTTCAGGATGAGCTGCTTCAAGCTGGCTATGGAGCTGAACGCAATGGCGAGTTCAAGGTGCGAGGCGCCGATCTCAAAGACTTCCTATCTATAGAAAAGGATGACAACGGTGATTTCGTATTACAGATTCGGCTTCTCGCTAATGATTTGGAAGACATCGCGAGCGCTCAGGAAGGATTCGTCCCAGATTGGCAAACGGTTTTTTACGAATTTGGGGTTCCCCAAGTGGACCCTGCGACAGGCCAGAGGGTGGAGTACCTGCAACGTCGCACTTTGAATGAGGGAACTGGTGAAGAATCAACTGAAACGGTGCTTTTAGGCGTGACCGGTTTCACCTTGGAATACGGCCTGCTGGACGGTACATTCCATGGAGAACTTCCCGAAAACGAGGTGGAGCAGGAGGAGTTTTTTAATAACATCCGCTCCATAAGAATCAGCTTGACTACCGAAACCCAAATTCAGGACGCCAATTTTAGAGAAGGCGAAGGTGAAACCAATATACAAACCATAGAGCAACAGGCCTCTCGGGTCTTTGCCTTGAGCAGTTGGAGTACAAAATGAGAAGACAAAAAGGCCTCAGTCTAAGCATTGCCCTTGCCCTGGTAT
>JBNKOV010000873.1:0-2640 GCA_050294955.1 Holophagae bacterium | reverse complement strand
GGTTTTCGGGGCGCAAGCAAACAGACCCAAGAAAAGAAGAGTAGAACATAATATCGTTTTCACGGTTGCTCCTTTGACTCAGAGGGGACTCCTCGGTTTGGGGTAGTGGGAAACATAGCGACAATGGAGAACTTTTCGCTACATATGTAGTTTTATATCGAACACAGTCGCACGTCAAGCCTTTTTTTTCCTTGCCGACCGTTTGCCAGTTTATTCAAAAGATTGGGCTGCAGCACCCGGTTTTGCTAAAAGAACCTGATGCTAAAGGGATACCGATAATATTGGCCTTCCTGACTTTTAAGTGTAGCCTTTACGACGCAGACCAGTTGAAACACGGCAAATACAAAGCCCGCGGGTATAGCCAGAATAAGAAAGTATCCAAAGGTGACGAGAGAAAAGATGAAACTGAGAACGCCGCCGATCACCCCATAAATTAACATGGAGATCTGGAAATTCACCGATTCCCGACCATGTTCATCCACATAAGAGGACGCATCCTTTTTCATGTTCCAGGCAATAAGCGGACCCAAAAGATTGCCCAGAGGTATCACCAATCCTGAAAAAGACAGGAGATGGCATAAGGTGGCCCAATTGCGTTCACTTTCCATGTTCATGGTTTTCCCCCAAGCCGGAAAATAGACCCGGCCAGAACCCATATATACATATACGGTAAACAAACGCCAAAAGATAGGAGAACCTGAAATAGAGCGTCTCCCCGCAGCCCAAGCTTGGGCAAATCCCTCATAACAGTGTGAAGTGAAACTGCGGTCATCAAAAAAAGAAAGCTCTGACCACTAAACTGGTTGGAACAAATCACCCGATTGGGTATGATATGGGCCATGGGTCTTTAAAAGACGGCCATCCCATGCAAACGTGAATTTTATCTTTGATTTAACCCAAATAATGGTGGTGATACGAGCAATGTTATGCAGCTCATGCTATTACGAGAATGAGAAGGATGCATTGTTCTGCAATCGTTGCGGTCGAGAGCTGAAGACTGGAGAGCAGGAACGAGAAAGCGCGCTCATGGAAGAAGATGTCTTTAGCGATTACGTTAGGGAAAAGCTGTCGGATAAATACAGAATAACCCGCATTCTTGGCCGAGGCGGAATGGCGGTTGTATTTGAAGCCATAGAGCTTCAACTAAACCGTAAAGTAGCCTTGAAAGCCCTGCCCATGGAGCATGCTCACAGCATGGATCTGGTCCGTCGATTCAAGCAGGAAGCCCAATTGGCTGCAGGCCTACATCATCCACATATCATCCCAATCTACAGTGTGGGCTCCGTTGAACGCATTCACTACTTCACCATGGCCTATCTGGAAGGCGGGGCCTTGGAAGAGCGCATCAAAAAAGGCATGTACCTCAAGGACGCCATTTCAATCGTAGAGCAGGTGGCCGATGCATTGAACTACGCCCATGCCAAAAAGTTGATTCACAGAGACATCAAACCGGCCAATATCATGTTTGACGAACATGGATCTGCATTTGTAGTGGATTTTGGAATTGCCAAAGCGGTTGTAAACACAATGGTCACGGCAACTCAATCTTTTTTTGGAACCCCCCACTACATGAGTCCGGAACAAGTGGTTGACGAACGCATCGACAGCAGATCCGACCTTTATTCGTTGGGCGTCATTTTTTATCAGATGGTAACGGGCCGGTTCCCTTTCGACGGAACAGAGGCCTTGTCCGTAATGTACAAACATGTGAATGAAAGTGCTACCCCGCCAAATAGGATTCATAATATACCCGACCAGGTTTCGGATATCATTATGAAACTGTTAGCAAAAGATAGAGATGAGAGATACCAGACAGGCCAGGCCCTTTTGTTGGATATGCAGTCCCTGCCCCAAACGATAGCTGGCCCCAGACAAGCCCCGCTGAACACCCATACTGGCGCAATCCATAACTCTAATCCGGATCTCGCGCAAACCATTAAAGTCACCTCCGTCGCCGTTGAACTCGCTCCGCCTAAAAACCGCGCCTCAATGAAAACGGACATGGCCGATGGCCCATTCAAAGGCAAGTTCAATCGGGTAATGAAGGGAAAGAGATCCACCACGATGGCAATGGGAGGCTTTGCGCTGCTTTTGCTCATCTTATTGGCGTTCTTGTTTACCAGAAGTCCCAAGGCGCCAGATCCTAACATCCAGTCCCATGTGACCGTTGATGAATTTGCAAGAGGCGGAATGTTTCACAACAGAGACCAGTCGCCCAGGCCGGTTTTAAACCCTACGCCCGAATTAATAGAGGAATCGCCCCAAGAGGCAGAGCCCCAGCAGGAGCCCGAAAAGCCCATAAAAAAAGCCGTAAAACCGAAGCCTACAAAGATTGACCCTTTAAAAGCGAAGCGGAACAAGGTTCAGAACTTACTAAAAGAAATGGGCCAAACGCCCATAAAGGCCGGTAGTTTTGAAATGGGCGGCAATTCCAACTTCAACTGGGCGGAACGCCCAGTCCACACAGTAACCCTGGATTCATTCATCCTGGGCAGCACTGAAGTCACCCAAAAATTATGGTCTGCCATCATGGAGACAAACCTCTCTTGCGAAAGAGGTCCAAATTTACCCGTGACCAATGTCACCTGGGACCAATGCCAGGAGTTCATACAAAAACTCAATGCGCTGACTGGCGACACA
>JBNKOV010000872.1:0-2645 GCA_050294955.1 Holophagae bacterium | reverse complement strand
GGAGATCCGCTCGCGTCTGAACGCTAACTCCGAGGCTCCGCCATCATCAGGGTTGAGATATTTGGCGAGCGAACCGATGGTTGGATATTGAAAAAGGTCGGTTGTCTGAATTTCTCTTTCGAAAATTTCCTCAAGCCTGAACCGCACTTGAGGCAGCAACAGGGAGTTTCCGCCCAAGTCGAAAAATTTATCATTAACGCCCACGTTCTTAAGATTGAGGACGGCCTTCCAAACCTCTGCAATTTTTCTTTCAATTTCATTCTGGGGCTTGGCTGACGCCGTAACCTGAATATCCAGCTCGGGCTCCGGCAAAAGCTTGCGATCAATTTTCCCATTGGGATTTAAAGGCATAGCCTCAAGAATCATTAGGAAGGCCGGCACCATATAATCGGGCAAATGATCCTTGAGATAGTTCCTGAAATCCTGGGGTTTTCCCGATTCTCCCGAATGAAGCGTAACATATCCCACCAAAATCTTTTCGCCATTGGGGTCTTCGCGGTCAACAACAACAGCCTCATGAACCTTGGGGTTCCGTTGAAGAACGGCCTCAATTTCCCCCAGCTCTATGCGAAACCCTCTAATTTTCACCTGATGGTCTATTCGGCCAAGGCACTCCAACTGGCCATTTGTCCAATAGGCAACGAGGTCTCCAGTCTTGTACATTCGACTGGTTTTGTCCTCTACAAAGGGATTAGGCAGAAACCGTTCCTCGGTTAAATCAGGACGGTTTAGATACTCTCTCGCCAAGCCATCTCCCGCCATATAGAGTTCGCCAGGAACCCCAATTGGCGTGGGCTGATAGTTGGAATCCAAAACATAACACTGGGTATTAGTGAGCGGTCGGCCAATCATCACAACATAGTCTTCCCCTCTCTCCATAAGCGCCCAAGTCGAGTAGGTGGTATCTTCTGAGGGACCATAGAGGTTGTAAACCTTTTGAATGTGGTCGATGGCGTAAAGACTTTGAACAACCGCGTTTTTCAGTGGTTCGCCAGCAAGATTCACGGTAATGACCGATTGAGGTATGCCCTTCATTCGAACCAATTCTTTAATGGCTGATGGCACTGTATTGATAACTTTCACTTTCTCCCGGGCAGGAGCTGTAGGCAGGTACAAGGCATTTTCGACTAAAATGATTGAACCGCCAAGTGCAAGTGTTCCAATGGTTTCATAGACTGAGAGATCAAAGTTAAGCGATGTAGAAGCCAACATGCCCGAAAGCTCTTCTTCAGAATAAATTCCAGCAGTCCAATTATTTAAGGCAGAGACGCAATGATGCTCAATTGCCACGCCTTTGGGTTTGCCCGTGGACCCCGAAGTATAAATCACGTGAGAAAGATGATTCATGCCCGCCAAATGAGGCAAGTTCTCCCTGCTTTCTTCATCAATGAGATCCCACCCAGAATCCAAACAGACAATTTTTGCATCATAATCCTTAAACCGGTCTTTGAGCTTTTCCTGCGTAATAACCACAGATACTTTGGCTTCTTCCAGAATATACTCGATTCGCTCTTCTGGATAATTGGGATCCAAAGGCACATAAGCGCCTCCAGCTTTTTGAATGCCCAACTGGCTGAGGACCATATTTATCGAACGCTCCAGACTGATTCCAACAAGTTTATCCGGGCCAATGCCTGCTTTGCGAAGATAGTTGGCTAACTGGTTCGCTGAACTGTTCAGCTCCGCATAGGTCTTGGAGTCTTTTTCAAAAGTAATAGCAATAGCTTCCGGCTTTTGAGCAACCTGTTGCTCAAACATCTGGTATGGGCAAAGATCCGGATATGGATCGGCAGTATCATTCCAATCGACTAATAATTGATCACGCTCAGCATCGGTTAGCAGCGCCAGATTACCAATGGTTTCATCTGGATTCGAAGCGATGGAGGATAACAAAACCTTAAAATTCTCCGAAATCCTGACCACCGTTTCTTCTTCAAATAAATCGGGATTGTAGTCTATCAAACCGTAATACTGGTCTTGGACCTTGACCATTTTCATGATGATGTCGAATTCGTCAAACTGCAAACGAAGGATAATCCGCTCCAGTTTCACATCACCAAGCGTCCAAATTTCATTCCCATCCTCATTTAAAGAAACCATTGGATCCTTGCGGTTTTCAAATCGGTTGGAGTTCTCCCAAACAAATGATGTCTGGAAAATTGGGGGCCTACTTGGATCCATGTCATGGTTTATCTTTTGGGCAAGATACGGAAAGGGGACAAATTGATTCTCGAGAGACTCTTTGACCGTACTCACCATTTTTCCTAAAAATTCGCTAAATGACATAGCGCCTTCAGGCTGACTTCGCATCACCACCGGGCTTACGTAGTAATGAAAGATGCCTGCAAACTCTTCTGACCTTCCTGCAGTGGGCACGCCTGTACAGATATCATTCTGTCCGGTATACCGATGTAAAAAAACATGATAGGCGGCAAGGCAAATCATAAATGGAGACGCGCCCTTCTCCCTGGCTACCGTGGTCAGCTTATCCATTAATTCCTGGGGAAGGGAAAATTGAAAAGATTCCCCTTTAAATGAGGGAAACGGCGGGCGCGGATGGTCAGTGGCAAAATTGAGGACGGGCAACTCTCCACCCAATTGCTGTTGCCAGAACTCTACCATCTGCCTGCCTTCTGAACTGTTCA
>JBNKOV010000871.1:0-2651 GCA_050294955.1 Holophagae bacterium | reverse complement strand
AATTTACGGAGATAGGCGGGGTCACCGTCACTGCCGCTGTTTTGGAAAACCAGGTGGAGGTATCCGTCATCGACACGGGCATTGGCATTCCAAAATCCCAGTTGGACCGCATCTTCAAACCCTATCTGCAAGCAGAAGGCGTTGGGGCTTATTACGGTGGAACGGGCCTTGGCCTGGCTGTGGTTCGTCAGCTCGTGGAACTCCACAAGGGAAAAATTGAAGTGGAATCCACCGAAGGCAAAGGGACGGTCTTCCGCTTTACCCTGCCCGCCTCCAAGGAGCAGGTGAATGGTGAAAGCGCCAGCAATGAGAGTGCTGAAAGTTCAGTGCAGGGCAACCTACAAGCCACAGCGCCATTGCAGGACGCGCCCCCTTCCACCAATTTCAGGATTCTGATCGTGGATGATGAGCCGGTAAACCGCTTGGTTCTTAAGGAATACCTGGCTGCGGACTATCACCTCTCCGAGGCCGTAAACGGGCTCATGGCCCTCGAAATGGTGGAGAACCAGGGACCCTTTGATCTCGTGCTGTTGGACATCATGATGCCAGGCCTTTCCGGCTATGATGTCTGTCGCTCTCTGAGAAGACATTACCCCGCCTCCGAACTGCCTGTCATTTTCCTCACGGCAAGAGACCGGGTGGAAGACATCGTTTCAGGGTTCGAGGTTCAGGCCAACGACTACCTCATTAAGCCCATTTCTAGAAAGGAACTGTTGCCCAGGGTTAAATCACACCTCAATTTCCTGGACGTCCATCGCAACTTGGAAGAGAAGGTGAAAGAGAGAACGCGGCTGCTGCAGGCGCAAAAGACCCAGCTCACCAATTTAAACAGCGCCGTATCCCAACGCAACAAACAGTTAAAACGGGTGAATCAGGAGCTGGACACCCTGGTGGAAATGATCCAGAGCATGAATGAGCGGCCAAATCTGGATGAACTGATGGCCGACATGGTGAATCACAGCCTCAAGCTCTTTCCAGACACCGAAAAGGCCGTATTCCTCAGCCTGCATGATGGCGGCTATCATGCCCCTGTGGCTATTGGCTTTAAGAACAACCGGCTTGAAAAACTGAGGATAGAAAAACAGGACATGTTGGACACCTTCTACCAGAGCGCCCTCAAGCAGGACCAAGACGTCTACATTCCAAAACAGAAAGGCATCTGGGCCATCTCTAAACTACTCACAATAGAGAACTACCCCCAATCCATGTTGGTCATGAGCCTGACCAGTGAAAACCATTTGCTGGGCCTGTTGATTCTCATCCAACACGCGCCCGGAGGTTACGAAAATTCAGAACTCCCCAAGATGGCCCGATTCCGACAACACGCCCTATCAGCCATGATCAAACTGCAACGTTTTCAGCAATTAGAGGGTGTCAAAAAAGCTTAAAACGCCACCCTCACAGCCTGAGCACACGCAAAAAGCGCGATTTTCTTTCACAATCAATTTGACCCATGCTCACCTATTACATTGACATGAAAACCGGGTGGGCCTATGATTGGTTCAGGGTTTCACATTGTGGTTGATGGTTTGCATTATTTGTAACCTCATTTTTCAGCTGGAGCAGGCATGACAGCACCCCTCTACGCAAGAAGACCCAAGACCGCATTTCCCGTGGTTTCCCCAAAGACCAGGCCAGCTAACCACATATATTTCTCGCTACTTACGCGCGTCCTTTCCTTTTGGTTCTTCTTTTTCTTTTCAGGCATTGCAGCCAGAGCTGAGGAGATCATCCTGGGAGAGGAAACCAGGCCATTGGGAAAAATGGTGGACATTTTAGAGGACCCTAACCAGGAATGGAGCATCCAAGACGTGTCCTCTGAGGCCTTTGCGGACCGGTTCAAGCCAGGAACCAAAAAGAACTACGACTTTGGCGCCACTGGTAGCGCGTATTGGATGAAAGCGACCATAACCAATCCCACAAGTCAATGGCAGAAATGGTACTTGGAACTGGGACAGACCTATATCAGCAATGTGTCCCTTTACAGAGAACATCCCTCTGGTTCGTTTGAGACCATAGAAACCGGCGCGTCCCATCCCTTTTCAACCAGGGAACTCAACTATCCAAAATTTGTATTTGATATCGAATTTGAACCAAACCAGACTCGCACGATCTATCTAAGATTTGCAACATCAACGTCTTTCAGGATTTATATCAGCTTACAAAAATCGGAAGGGTTCTTGGAGTCGGCATCGCAAAAGCAGTTTTTAATGGGCGGTTACGCCGGGCTCATGGTCATCATGGTATTTTATAACCTGTTCATCTACCTATCCGTAAAAGATAAAAGCTATTTATACTACACAATGTATGTTTCATCCCTACTTCTCATGATCATGAATATTGAAGGATATAGCTTCCAATACCTTTGGCCAGAGCTGCCTGTATTGAACAATTATTCTCGAGCCTTTATTGCTGGCGCCTTCCTTATTAGCATGGCGATTTTTACCAGCAGCTTTTTAAACACAAAAGAATTAAGCCCTACCATTCACAGGATTCTACAGATTCTGGGTATTTCGGGCGCTTCTCTTTGGTTCACCAAATTTATCTTGAGCCCCAGCTCGGTGCAGTTACACGCAAACGCAACCATCATGGTGCTCTTGATCATGTGTATTGCCGCTGCTGTAGCCTCGCTTAGAAAGGGTTATCGGCCA
>JBNKOV010000870.1:0-2655 GCA_050294955.1 Holophagae bacterium | reverse complement strand
CCTTCAGCAGATCTTCAAACTTGCCAATCTCCCTGAAATCGAACTGTTTAATATCAATTTTCTTGCTGAGCGGCGTCCAAAAGGCGACTTCGAGATAGCGAATGACCGTTTTGCGCCGCACAATGCGAGCGGCCATGAACAGATCCGCATTCAAATTGCGGGTGAGATCCGCCTCGCCCAATTCCGTCATCTCCTGAGATTCGAAAAGGATAGGGAAGGGATTCACGGGAACCAGCTCGGTGTCGTGGGGGTCTACGGTGCGAATATTCCAGGATTTCAGAGCCAGAAGCCCTGCGTCCAAATCGGTTGGCGGTTTGCCATCCTCGCTTTCCTGAAGACCCAGCCAGGCGATGGATGGGAGCGGTTCTGCCGTAATCTCTTGATGATCGCCATCTTGGATGACCACTTTCTTAATGAATTCGCCATCGGTGAAGCTCACTTTCAGCTCGTATTCCCCTGGACAAATCCGGTGTGCGTTCACGGGCAGGAAGCCGATGCGCTGTTGGTCCAAAAAGAGCAAGCCGCCTTCGGTGTCGCCTGCGGTTTTTACGGTTACGAAGGCGCCGGCGGGCTCCATGGTAAAGGGCAGCGTGGTTATTTTCTTCAGCTCGCTGATGGTTAACTGCTTATAGGCGGTCTTGTAGCAGGGCATTTCAAAAGTAAGCGAGTAATCTCCGGGTTGGAGATTGTTGATAAACTTGGCGCCCACCTGATCGGTGGTGAGGTTGCGTTCTGCAAGCGCCTGGTTATAACCCGTTGGAACCGGTTCGTTTGCGGGTCCAAGATCCTGCCCGTTGAGCGTCACCTTCACCTCGGGCGGCGACACCACCAGCACCACGCCAGCGGCGTTTCGGGTTAAGACGCCCGAGTAGGAGGATTCCTGCTCGGTTTGGATCTCAACTTCAGCAATGGATGGGTCGAAATTGGGTTTGCGGATTTCGACGAGATGGGTTCCCACTAACACGGAATAAACGGCTTCCCGAAAGATGGGACCCAGTTCCTTTCCGTCTACCAGCAAGGTGGCGTCTTCCACCAACAGCCCGGTCGCCGCATCTACGGCGCTTACGCGGATCCTGCCAACCAATTTCGCCTTGAGGTCGGTGAATACAGAACTTATCTTGGGCGGGATGTCTTTGCTGTCCAGTTCATAACTGGGGTCGTAGCGAACGAGGGCTTCGTACCATGTTGCAGTTTCTGCGGGGAACGTAAGCGAACCCAGATACTTCAGGGTTTCCGTGATTATCAGATGCTCGTCTTCTCCAATATCGCCGCCCTCATTGAATGAGTCCCAAACCTGGCGGAACAGGGCTTCGGATTCGGGGCGTTTCACCGAATTGTATTTTTGCACGGCTTCAGCAAAGAGCTCCCCAACGGGATGGGGGTCCATGGGCTCGGAAAGGATAGCGTCTTGATATGCCGTTGAAAGGAAAAGCCAGAGGATGCCGGTCAGCATGTCTCACCTCATAATCTCTTAGGATCCTTGTACTTGAAAGGATGTTAATGGAAGCGGTACACAGAACCGCCGCGCCGGTCGGCCAGGTAGAACGCGCCGGTCGCGTCTACGCCAATGGACCATGCCTGCTTGAGGGGAAGCGCCCCGTTTTTCAGGTTGATGGCTGTATGCAGCTTGCCCATTCGGGTATAGATCTTTACGCTATAACCCTTGTCACACAATACATACAGGTTGCCGTAGGGGTCGAATCGATAATCCCAAACGCCGCTCAACCCGGAGACGCCGTCGGACCTGCTGTTCAATGACGCGTCGAAACGGTTGATGGATCCGGAATCCGAGGTGAGCACCCAGGCTTCGCCCCCATAGGTTCGCACCATCTTGGCCTTGTTCACCGACAGGGTTTTAATCAGGTCGCCGCTTTTGGAGAAAACTGCCACGTCGCGAAGGCCGTCGTCGGCCACGTATAACCGCCCAAAATTGTCCACCGCCGCAGCGGAAATATCTCTAAGTTGACTTCCAGAGACTCCCAGGCTTGGCCAGGGCGCGCTGCCGTCTTGGGTCAGAATACGGTTCTCAAACACGGTTAACAGGTTGCCTGATCGGTCTTTACAGAAACCTACAATATCTCTTCCCATCACAGATCGGTTCTGAGAATAATCGCCCAACGGCGCAAAATGGGCGCCTTTCTGGTCCTTCACCCCTACCAGATTGTCGGAGCTGACGCAGACGCCCGTGGGGTTGCTATAGGTTTTGGGGGTTGTCCCGAAAAAGGGCTGATCCAACTGATAGACATTGCCCGACCTGGTGAATCGGTCCATGAGGCGCAGGTAGGACTGGGCCTTGTCGGCCTCGGGCGAATTGGGAAACTTGCTCTGAAGCCGGGCCAGGATGAGGGCGGCCTGTTTGGCGCTTCCCTTCAGCCAGGCGGCCTGCGCGCTCATGAGCAGCGTGCTGGGCAGGAAGGGGGATTGAGGGTTGGAGAACTCAAGGCCCTGGAAATACTTAAGACATTCCGTGTAGTTGCCCAGGCGGTAGGCCAGTTTTCCCAAAAGGAAGGTTCCCGACGCCAGCCATGGGTTGTTGGGGTAGAGATTGCGCATGCGAATGAGGTCGGCAACGGCGGATTCCAGTTCCGCCGCGGTCTCGCCCTGGCGCTCTACAATATCGGCCTTGAAATAATAGGCCCCGGGCGCTTCCGAGCT
>JBNKOV010000869.1:0-2660 GCA_050294955.1 Holophagae bacterium | reverse complement strand
GCTTGTCATATTTCTTTATGTAATAAAGACGGAACTCTCATTGCAGTTCTGCGTGGTCTCTTCCTGCGGGCAGTTAATGAAAAGGGTGAATTCTCGCCTCTTCTTCGCTACTTCTCTCCCGCTTGGAAACCGGCCTTGCTCAGTTCTGCCGTTGCAGGCCCTGAAACTTTGGTTGTGTTGGACGGGAAGGCGGAAATTGCTGAAAGGTTGCGCTCACTACATCCCAGAGTAATCTTTGTTGAGCCTGCAAAGAAGTTCGCTGTGGTTGATCCGACTCACTATCGGATTAACCCTATCAATGCAGAGGACTACCGACGATTATTTAGTAGTTTGTTAGATCGTGGCGCTGTTCCTGACGGCTTTTTACATTTGTTGAATCGACATCAGACTCCTGCCCTACGATCCGAAGATCCAGCCGTAGCTCAAAAGAGCCTGTCTCGCAATCTGGATCGGGGCTTGCTTACAGTTGTCTATATTTTCCAAGCGATTAAAGAACTTGATTTAAAAACTCCCATGCGCTGTCTCTATGCCTATTCAGGCATTCACAGGCCTTCACACGAGAGCGTTTCTGCTTTCGGGAGAACTCTGTTAAACTCATCTAGGCTGCTTGAGTTGAATACCTGCAGCATAGGTGGTTTAAGTCTAGATACTCTTGGGGATTTGGTCTTTCGCGAACTTTGTGCGCCAAACCCATTTGGCGGACTTGAAATTCGATTCACTGAGCATGGTCGCGAAGTTAAGACCTTTTATTCAGTACACGGTCTTCAGGAAGATCAGGCCCATCCTGATTTTGTGAGGGATGGCGTCTATCTTATCTCAGGCGGTGAGGCGGGTTTTTCTCTAGCTCAACATTTGGCGGAATACTACCCAGTTAAGTTAGGGTTGGTTTTGTCAGATTCTCTCAACGTCAATATTCGTAAACGGTTTAGGCGATTTATAGAAAAGGGGCATCTATCGGTTTTTGCTGGCTTTGATTTGTCTTGCCCTTCTTCTACGTCGGAATTGGTTAAGGACGTTGGAGAGCGGTTGGGTTCTTTGAACGGAATTTTTCATACGATGGGGAACTCTCTGGAAAGGGAACCCTTAAACCTTCCTGGCAGTGGTTTTGAAAAATCCCAATGGCCCAATGTGTCCGCAGTCATTAATCTTGATACGGCGTTTGCCCACGAGGACCTGGATTCCTTTATAATCTTCTCGTCTTTAACATCTGTAGTTGGCGACTCCTTTCCCAGCCTACAATCCGCAGCTTACCGATTTCTTGATGGTTTTTCCGCCTATCGAAATGCCCTTGTAAGAGAAGGGCGGAGAAAAGGTAGGACGTTATCTCTCAACTGGCCTTTCCTTCCGGATTATGGGCCTGGCGTGGATAATGCGCGGAGCCAAGAGCTCCAGTTTATGGACAAGGCTGTATTTGGGTCGGTCTTTCAAGCAGCTCAAGGCGCTTCTAAATCTCAACTTGTTGCTGCCTTCGGCCGGGACCTAAAGCTTTTTCCTTTCCATGATTCCGAGGCTTTTGACGCGCTGAATATTGAAAATTCTAGGCGCGTTCGGCCTTTTCCCAGGAAACCGCTCTGGGATTTAGAACATCAGGATATTGCTGTGGTAGGGATGGCCGGGCGTTATCCCCAATCTCCTGATCTCAATAGCTTTTGGGATAAACTGGCTTCTGGAGATTCCTGTCTGAGCGATATTCCGCTTTCCAGATGGGAGCCCGGCAGTTACGGATCTGGTCGAGTAAATTTGCTGGAGCGCGGCGGCTATCTGGATGATGTGGATAAATTTGACGCAGATTTTTTTAAAATCTCCCACATAAAAGCCAAGTCCATGGATCCACAGAGCCGTCTATTGATGGAAGTTACTTGGGAAGCCATGGAACATGCGGGTCATACAAGAGCCAGCTTGGGAAGGGATACAGGTGTTTTTGTTGGTTGCAGGCCAACTCATTATGGGCTGTTGTCTACGGATAGCCGTCTAAACGAGGCCGGCCAGGCTGTTCCAGCAACGGACTATATCTCGGGGTTCTTTGGGTATCAAGGTCCTGGTATTGTTGTAGATGTTGGAGAAGTATCCTCAACAACGGCCCTCCATTTGGCATGTGAGAGCTTGAGGCGAGGCGACTGTAAGGCTGCTATCGCAGGCGGGGCGCATTTGGATCTTTTCCTCGACCCCGTGGAGCGGTCCGGTAAGGAAGAGTTCCATCCGGGCGAGGGTGTTGGCGTTGTTGTGTTGAAACCGGTTTCAAGCGCACGGCTGGATGGCGATTCTATATATGGCGTAATTAAGGGCAGCGCCCTCGGTCATAGCCCTCGAATTTCAAAGAACGGCCTGGCAAAATATTCAGTTCAAGCCGATTTAATGAAAAAGGCCTTACGGAGCCGTCCTTCCATAATTTCATACAAGCAATCCAGTCGCCACCCAAAATCTACTGACAAGTCGGACCAAACTCACAAACTTCTCTACGTCCCCAGCCCGTCAGTGGAAGCCACCCTTGCCGCGTCCGAGCCCGACGTGGGTTTTCCCTGAAACCAAAGAACGCGTAGCGATTTCAGACTTGGCTTCCTCCGATTTTATTCGCGTCGCCGCTGCCGCACCACCATCCCGCGTCTCGCGCCGCCGCCTTCCGACAAGCTTCGCGCGCGCGCTTCGCAAGGCGCTGATCT
>JBNKOV010000868.1:0-2662 GCA_050294955.1 Holophagae bacterium | reverse complement strand
CGCTTTCATAAGCCTGCTGTACGACTTCATCCGATGTGCCAGGCGCGAAACAGAGCGCCAGGGTAGGCTTGGTTTCATTTTGTGATTCAACGGTCTTTGAAGGGGCCTCGGCTTCCTGTGCAAGGGCCGTAAGGAAGAACATCATGGAAATGAGGCCGACAATGATCCTATTCATCTAAACTCCTTTTTTTATAGCCTTTTTGTTTTATGGTTTTCTCTCGGGAAAAAGGCTTTTTTCAAGTGTAAAATCTAAGCATGGGAGGGCTGGATACCTATGGTTAATCACTTCTTCTTGTCTCATTACCGCGTCCGCCGCCCTGCCTGTCCGGGGAGGATTCTTTCGTAGAAGGCCAACATTTGATCGGCCATGGCGTTGTTGGTGAATTTGGAGAACACCGCCTCTCGGCCTGCATCTCCCAGTTGGTGAGCTAATGCGCGGTCTCCGTAAAGTTTCTCAAGGCCCTCTGCGCAGGCTTCGGGGGAATGAGGTTTGACCAGGATGCCGCCCCCCGTTTGCTCCAACATCTCAATAAATGCGCCGTGTTGAGGCTGGACTACCGGGACGCCGCAGGCCAGGGACTCTAAGACGTATAATCCCTTGGGTTCCTTGTAGGGCGCTGGAACAGAAAAGACATCCAGGCTTCGAATGAATTGGATCTTCTCTTCTCTGGTCAGTTCCCCGTGATATTCAATCCGGTCCCGGATTCCCCAGCCCTCCGCTTTCTCAAGCATCTCGTCTAAAAAGGGCTTGTCTGTTTTGGGCGTGAACCCGGCGATCTTCAGCAGGACATTCTCGCGGCCCACCTTCACACACAGTTTATGGAATGCCTCTATGGCAATATGGATGCCCTTTTCAGGGCAAACACGGGCGAGATAACCCACGGTAAACGGGCCGCCTTCATCTCGACGATGGGCCTGTTCAAATCCGTCCAGGTTCAGGCCCAGCGTAGCCACGTGCATCTTATCGGCGGGCACCCTCAGATACTCGCTCATAAACTCACGGTAGAAATGGCTGTTCACAATAAAGCCGTCTAAATCGCTGGATCGTTCGTACAGCAATTGTCTGGCCTGATCTCGGTAGGGTTGGATCATGGCGTCTAAGAAGAGTTCCTCTCCCTTGAGCGAGCAGACAACGGGCACGTTTAATTCCTTTTTAATCATTCGGGCGAAACCGTTGAACATGGAATTGGTGATCTGCACCATGTTGGGCTTGTAATCCTCTTTCAGCCACCGCACCAGCTTCTCCAATTCCTTGCGCTGATTGCCGTCTTCACCCTTTAACACCGAAACAGTCAGCGCCCCGAGATCTTCGGCCTTGGTGGACGAGCTGAACCGGGACACCCATCTCAAGAGCCTGGGATGATTGAACATTTTGTCGATTAGCCAGGGGGTCTTGCGAAAAAAGGGGATTTTCTGCTGGAGGAACACGTTAATGCCCCCAAAAAAGACCCGCTGAATGCTCACATCCTGTTCGTCGGTGCGGATGGGCGTGTAGGTGGGAATGAGGGTGACCTCAACCCCGCGGGCCTGCAGCGCGTGGACCAGAGTATTGTCGTTCATGCAACTGCCGCAGTACATTCCGGCTGCACCGGCAGTGATAAAGGCGATTCTCATAAATTCCAGTC
The DNA here is from genome assembly GCA_050294955.1 of Holophagae bacterium. GTDB lineage: Bacteria > Acidobacteriota > Holophagae > Acanthopleuribacterales > Acanthopleuribacteraceae > JBNKOV01. The sequence continues at coordinate 1,037 of JBNKOV010000868.1, read as the reverse complement.
CTGAGGGTTGGGATACTTTGAAATCGGGCCGGTCTTTATGAGCCCGCGTCATTGCCCCAAAAATGGCCGCGCCCCATTACTTTACCCCAAAACCAGGAAGAACGCCAGCCAAGTTGCGGGTGTTGCATGAGCCCTGCCTTTGTGAAGGCGCCCTTCGCTCTCAGATTTGGGTTAATAATCGTTTTCGTGGCCCAGGCCATCCATGTTTGCATGCAGCGATGAAAAAGGCTACTCGCCCTCTTGGGATTTGCAGCCATCTGTCAGGAGATGATTATGGATCCCAAATAAAGTTTTGAGCGCAATGGATGACAGCTAATACCTCAATCCTTGTGGCAGCAAGGTGGTAAATTATTCGGTACGGACCTTCAAGTAGTTCTCGAATCCTTGGTTCTCCCAGTTCTGACACCACACGTCCAGACTCGGGGAATTGACTGATTTGCTCTGATCGACGCGTGATTCGATCTACCATTTTCAGGGCGTTCGATTCTGATGTCCGTTTAATGAAACGATAAATGCCGTCCAAATGTTCAACAGCGTTATGAGACCAGAACACTTTCAAGGGTCAAGTCCAAAACGTTGTCTTACCTCATCTACAGCCATGACGCGACCGGCCTGGCAATCAGCGAGCCCTTTTGCCGCGCTTTGCCTTACATAAATTTGGTACATCAAGTCGTCCCAGGTCGCTTCCTCAGGGAGACAATCTACCAACTGGCGCGCCTGTTCCTTAACTGACAGTGCGTTCATGGCAACCTCCTTGTTCAAAGTTTATCACTTCCCCAACTCCGGGTCAAAACCAGAAACCTGAATGTCAAGATCGCCTTTTAGGTTTAATGGGCAGGACCACAGTTCCAAGGTATCTCAAATTATTGAGACCAGTTTGGTTAGTGATTAAAAAACGACCCTCAATTACCCCGGTGCTGAAAGTTGGCACCTTCCAAAATGGCCTTGGTTTCCATAAGTCCTGCCTTTGTGAAGGCGCCCTTCGCTCTCAGATTTGGGTTAATAATCGTTTTCGTGGCCCAGGCCATCCATGTTTG
>JBNKOV010000867.1:0-2663 GCA_050294955.1 Holophagae bacterium | reverse complement strand
AACGTTGGCAACCCTTTATCACAGTGGATTTGATGAAGATCTGAACCATGCCCTGAAGTATTTCTACTATGGGTTTGTAACCTTGATCTGCTCGTCGATTCCAATCACAGACAAAAAAGTCGATCGCGCCCTTGTGATCTACTTTATCTCGTCTTTTCTTATGTGTATCGTATCCCTGGTGGATTACTACAACATCTTCAAAGTGCCAGGTTTCAATACCTGGATGGATGGGGCCATGGCTCGTACCTTGAGCAACACGCTTGGCGTTTCGGGTCCCTTTGAAACCCGAACAGGCATCGCCAATTACCTCTGCATCTCGGTGCCAATTGGGGTTCATTGTTTCTTTACCCGAACGGGCCGATCCAGATATTTTTACGCCTTCGCCTCCCTGGTGGTGGTGTTAACCTGCCTGTTGTCCCTCTCCAGGGGACTCTACCCATCCATTCTCTGCACCTTTCTGCTGTATACCTTCAGATTCTATAAAACCCAATCCGCTGCGCGAGCCACCATCTATTGGCGATCTCTTTTTCTGTTGGTCATTCTGGTCTTTGGCTCCTATTATCTCATTCGCCAGTCCTCTCAGCTTCACTCAACCCTGATGACCCGGGTAACCTCCCTGGATGTGGAGCAGGTAACCAGCAGTGATGCAGACATGTTGCGGGTTTGGGCGTTTCAGCAGACCGTGAGAGACCTGATGGAATCACCCTTTGGCATGGGATACTCCACTGTACTGCTTTGGACCGGTGAGAGGAAAAACCCCCACAATGTGTTCACCATGCTTCTTCGTGTGGCGGGATTCCTTGGCGTCATTTTCTTAGTCTCATTCATAACACCCTATATAAAAAGAAGTTGGGCGAGGAAGGACGACCCTGTTCTTTCCTGTTTGAACACCGTGTTCATATCGTTCTTCTTATATGGAATGACGCATCATATCCTTGGCACGCTCCTTTTCTGGATTTTCTTGGGCCTTGCTATTAATAAATTGTTCCATCCACAGCATCGCAGTGAACAAGAAGCGCCTTGGAAGCCAAGGTTTAAAGTGGTTATGCGGCCTGCGCTTCCCATAGTCAATCGTCCGCATGAGCCTCAAACACAGCAGCAGCCAATTCCTGTCCGACCTCGACCGCCTCTGGAGTTTACATGAGCGTCCGTCGGGTCTTTTCCAACGGACTCTATCAGTCGCTATCCACCATTCTCGGTATTCTGGCCAGATTGGGGATTCTCGCCATTCTGGGCCGCATGTTGGGCGTGGAGGGAATTGGAGTCTGGTCTATTGTCACAGTGGTTAATAGTTTTTGTATTTCCTTGGCTAACATGGGTTTCAAGAGCTACTCCATCTTTGCCGTAGCTCGCAATGACTATAAACCGGGCGAGCTTCTGATCAAATCGCTGCCTATCTGTTTCGTGGGCAGCCTGGCTTCCTTTCTAATCTCAACCACCGCGCTCATCCTATTGGATTACTCGCTAACTGTCGTGATTGGCTCCATGATTGTGAACGCGTCACTTTTTTTTGAGAGCACGAGCCACACAGTCATTGGCATCTTCAACGGCAAACAGCGAATGGGAAAGACCAGCATTTTGCAACTATTGGACAATGCATTATTTCTGGTTATCGGGCTCATTGCTCTGGTAATTTGGAAAAACGTGATCGCCTTGTTTGTCGCTCTTGCAGTTGGGAAAACGCTGATCATGACGATTTCCCTCATCATGTTTAGAAGAAGCTTTGGCCCTTTTCAAACCCATCATTTTGCCTGGAAGGCTTCCATCAAAACAGGACGTGAGGCCTTTCCATTCGCCCTTGAGAATGCTGCAAATATGGGGTTTAACCGGTTCGACATCCTCATTCTCTCCCTATTCTGGTCAGAGGCCGTCACTGGCATGTACAATGCCTCAATCGTAATCATCTTCGGATTAAACAATTTCATAAAGCCCTTTAACGTCTCACTTTACCCTGTACTCACCGAGAACTTCAAAAAGAATCGCGCCCTATACCACGCCTACCTGATCAAAGGCATGAAATATCTGTTTTGCCTGGCCCTGCCCCTATCCGTTTTTGTCAATTTTTCAGCAGCCGATATTCTGACCATAGTCTACGGACCAGATCTAACCCAAGCGGCCCCTTTGATGCAGGCGCTTAGCTTCATGATCGTGCTTCGGATACTCAACCCCTTGCTCAGCAATAGCGTTACAGCATCAGGAAACCAGGTATGGAGAACCAAAACGCTTATTTTCTCCTTCGTTTTCAACAGTTTGTTAAACCTGGCGCTGGTTCCGCTATTCAAGGGATTGGGCTCCTCCTGGGCGTCAGTGGTCACCGAGGCAGTCATCGCACTGTCTTATTTAGGCTTCCTGATTAAAAAGGACTTTATTAAAATGCCCCTAAGTCCTCTTGGTTTTATGAGGATTATAGCGCTTATTGCCACAACCTTCGCAATGGGATGGCTTATGAGGGATTGGTTCTTCATTTTCCAAGGAGCCGCCATCTTTGTGGGCTTTTCTGTTGCCTGCTTCCTGGTTGGGCTACTCACCATTTCTGAAATCAAAGATCTAGCGGAGCGTATTCTCAAAAGAAAGTCTCCAAAGACCCGGCCTATGGCGCAAACATCCGCTCAACATGATGGAAACTAGCTATGTACAACGTTGTCGTGCTCCAACAAATCCTA
>JBNKOV010000866.1:0-2667 GCA_050294955.1 Holophagae bacterium | reverse complement strand
CGAATCGTCTCCGGGAGCCCGCTCTCCCACTTCAGCAGCGCTGGCGCACATTAGATGAGAGGGATAACAGTGACTACATATATGTTTCCGGGACAAGGATCCCAAAAGAAGGGGATGGGCGAGGGCCTGTTCGAGAAATACGCCGATTTAACGGCGAAAGCCGACGAGATTTTGGGGTACTCCATTAAAGAGCTTTGTCTGGAAGACGCTGACGGCAATCTCATGCAAACCCAATACACCCAACCCGCCCTCTACACCGTTAGCGCCTTGATGTACTTAGACAAGCTGGAAGAAACGGGAACCAAACCAGACTTCGTGGCCGGTCACAGTTTGGGCGAGTACAACGCCCTATTTGCAGCCGGCGCCTTCGATTTTGAAACAGGCCTGAAGCTGGTCAAGAAAAGAGGCGAGTTAATGGCCGAGGCTGGCGCAGGCGGCATGGCCGCTGTCATTCGCCTTGACGAGGAAGCCATTGCCCGTGTTTTAAAGGAAAACAACCTGACCGGCATCGACGTGGCGAATTTCAATTCGCCCGACCAAATCGTGATTTCCGGTCCAAAAGAAGACATCGAAAAAGCACAACCCTTCTTTGAAGAAGCCGGGGCCATGAAGTACGCCATCATCAAGGTGAGAAGCGCCTTCCATTCCCGTTACATGAAAGAGGCCCGAGACGCCTTTGCAAAATTCCTGGATGAATTCCAGTTTAACGATCTACAAATTAAAACCCTGTCCAACGTCACCGCCCGTCCCTATAAATCCGGAGCCATCAAAGACCTGCTGGCCGATCAGATCAATCACTCAGTCAATTGGACGGAGAGTATTCGCTACCTGCAAGGCAAAGGCGAAGAAGACTTTACCGAAATTGGGCCGGGCCGCGTTCTCACAGGCCTTTTCCGCAAAATCAAAAAACTCACCGAGCCTCTCATCGTCAACGACGAAGAAGAGGAAGCCCCAGCTCAATCTGAACCGGCTGTCCTCAGCGTTCCGTCCGCAGTGGCCGAACCTATGCCCGAGCCCACGCCAGCCAACCCTGAAGCCGCAGCTTTGGGAAACGCTCAATTCCGCGAAACCTACGGCGTTAAATACGCCTATGCGGCCGGCGCCCTGTTTCGGGATATTTCCACTCCAGATCTGGTCATCCGCCTCGGTCACGCTGGTTTAATGGGGTTCCTGGGAACTGGCGGCGTGACTCCCCAAAAAATTGAAGAAGACCTGCGCAAGATTAAAACCAGCCTCAACAAAGGTCAGGCCTATGGGGCCGCGTTGATTTGCGACATGGCCAATCCTGCCGCCGAAGAGCGTTGTACGGAGATCTTCCTGAAAATGGGCGTTCGCAATGTGGAAGCCCAGGCGTACATGCAGATTACGCCAGCTCTTGCCCACTACCGCCTGAAGGGACTGAAACGGGGCGCCGACGGAGCTGTCGAAGCCCCCAACCGAATCATTGCCAAGGTGTCCCGACCAGAGGTTGCCCGAGTATTTATGAGTCCCGCCCCAGAACGCGTTGTGAAGAAACTGCTCGATAGCGGCAAAATCACGGCGGACGAGGCTGCGCTGAGCAAGGAAATCCCCATGGCCGGCGACATCTGCGTAGAGGCAGACTCCGGCGGACCGACCGATCAAGGCGTCGCCTACACGCTCATGCCCGCCATGGACGCGCTTCGCAGTGAAATCGTTTCTGAATTTAATTTCAAATCGCCCATCCGGCTTGGCGCCGCTGGCGGCATTGGCACGCCGGAAGCCGCTGCCGCTGCGCTGGTTCTGGGCGCGGAATTCATCGTGACCGGCTCCATCAATCAATGCACTGTAGAGGCTGGCGCCTCTGACCGCGTTAAAGACATGTTGCAAGGCATCAACGTCCAAGATACGGCTTACGCCCCAGCTGGGGACATGTTTGAAGTGGGCGCCCGAATTCAGGTGCTCAAGAAGGGCTTGTTCTTCCCAGCCCGAGCCAACAAACTCTACAATCTCTACCTGCAATACAATGCACTGGACGAAATTGACGAGAAAACTCGCAACCAGATTCAGGACAAGTACTTCAAGCGCAGTTTCGACCAGGTTTGGGAAGAAACAAAACGCGCATTGGGCGCAACCCGCCCCGATGAAGTGGAAAAAGCCGAACGCAACCCCAAACACAAAATGGCGTTGGTGTTCAAGTGGTATTTTCAACACGCCCACCAGCTTGCAGCAAGCGGCAGCACGGAACAAAAGGTTGATTATCAGGTTCATTGCGGACCCTCGCTTGGCGCCTTCAATCAATGGGTCAAAGGGTCCCAATTGGAGTCCTGGCGGAACCGTCATGTAGACGAAATCGCAGAAAAACTGATGGTAGACACGGCTGCTCTGTTAAAAGAGCGCTTCAAAACATTGCTCGGCAATTAACTCATGGAATCCGGTCGGCAATAGCCGACCGGATTTAAAAGAAAACCACGCCTGGAATGTAAGAGCCCTACTGGATATCCATCAACACAAGACCCCTGCTTTCTCTCAAATCTGCCTTGTTGGGGTCCAGGGCCATGCCTACAGCTTTTAAGACGTTGTTTGGGGAATGGGGCGGAAGAATGCGGCCCACTACAATGTCCACATACCCGCGAATGATCAATAGAGGAACCCCAATATCCAGATGACTCGCGTCTCGCTCTTCGATCTCAATGCTCCCATGAAAGT
>JBNKOV010000865.1:0-2674 GCA_050294955.1 Holophagae bacterium | reverse complement strand
CCTTAACCTTCCAGAGCCACTACAATACGGAATCCACCTACGACGGCTGCGTGCTGGAGTACTCCACCAATGGTTCTACCTGGTACGATATCCTGGCTGGCAACGGCTCGGGCGTTCCAGCAAATAGCGGTCGAATCACGCAAAACGGATATAACGCCACCATCAGCTCCAGTTACTCCAGCCCCATCGGCGGGCGTCAGGCCTGGTCTGGCAATTCCGGCGGATTCCTTGCTGTAACCGTTGATCTTGCGGATTTCGCAGGTACTTCTGTGAGTTTCCGGTTCCGCATGGCTTGCGACACTTCCGTTGCAGGAACAGGCTGGTGGGTAGACGACGTGGTTGTTTCGGCGTCTTCTGACTGCGGCGGCACAACCTGCAATTATTCCATAAGCCCCACTTCCGACAGCTATTCGGCAGCGGGCGGCGGAAGCACCGTGCTGGTCACCGCAGACACGGGTTGTTCATGGACTGCGGTCAGCAACAACGCCTGGATTTCCATAACTTCCGGCGGCTCCGGCAGCGGAGATGGAACCGTAGCCTATTCGGTTGCGGCCAACACGGCGTTCACCACGCGCACGGGAACCATGACCATTGCAGGTCAGACCTTTACGGTAGATCAGGACGCGGCCAATCAGCCCCCCACGGTCTCCATCACTGCCCCTGCTAATGGATCAACCTCAAACTCTGGGGACTCCGTAACCTTCAGCGGTTCTGCAACTGACGCAGAAGACGGCAATATCAGCGCTTCTTTGAGCTGGTCCTCGTCTCTGGACGGATCTATTGGATCCGGCGCCAGCTTCTCAACCAGCGCTTTGAGCGTGGGAACGCACACCATTACCGCGTCTGTGTCCGACTCTGGCGGCGAAAGCGCCAGCGACAGCATCTCGGTTACGGTTAATAGCGTGAATCCCCCGCCGGTGGCTGATTTCACCTTCTCCACCAGCGACCTCACCGTCACCTTCACAGACGCCAGCACCGATGATGGAACCATCACAGGCTGGGCCTGGGACTTTGGCGATTCCAACGGTTCATCCTCCGCCAACCCGGTACACACCTATGCTGCGGCGGGAACCTACACCGTTTCTCTCACCGTAACCGACAATGGCGGCGCAACCGACAGCGTTTCCAAAAACGTTTCGGTAACCGCTGGTGGAACGCCCGTTATCAACAACGGTCAAACCATCTCGGGTTTGAGCGCGGCAACCGGGGAGTGGATTTACTACAAAATCATCGTTCCTGCGGACGCTGTGAACTTGGACATCAGCATTTCCGGCGGCACGGGCGACGCAGATCTCTATGTGCGATTCGGCGCGCAACCCACCGAATCCAACTACGGTTGCAGACCTTATGCGGGCGGCAACAATGAGAACTGCCCGTTTGCAAGCCCCAATCAAGGAGAATACTACATCGGCATTCGCGCCTATAGCGCATTCTCCGGATTGAGCTTGACTGCTAGCTACAGCACCAACAACGGCACGGGTTTCACCGAGACCAATCTCTCCGGCGCAACCGGTTCCTGGAATGATTTCCAGATCACCGTGCCCGCTGGCCAGTCTCAGTTGGTTATTGATATCTCCGGCGGCTCTGGCGACGCAGACCTGTATGTGCGTCTGGGATCCAATCCCGATCAGAGCAATTGGGACTACCGTCCCTATCTCAACGGAAACAACGAAACCGTGACCATCAACAGCCCCACAGCGGGCACGTACTACATCCGTCTCAGAGGTTACAGCGCCTACTCTGGCGTCACTCTGAACGCTTATTACTATCCCTAAAATGCCGGGATAGAAATCTTTGCAACGGCGCCGGCCTCCCGGCGCCGTTTTTTTTGCCTGGCTTTAATTCCGCAAGTATTCGTAAATGCGGCTTTTAAAATAGGTCCAAAATTGGTCCAGGTAACCCTTAGTATCGAATTCCTTCCAGGTTACCGTTACCTGATCAGGGTTGGAGACGGCCAGGGGGAGCAACATATTATCGACCGGATTCACTTCCTCCGTTCCCTGCTTTAACACCTTCTCAACAAAAGCCTTTTTGGCTCTCACCTCTGGCGGCAAAGGGTACAGGTTTTGTGACGCATAGTTGAAAAGCCCCTTGGTTGGTCTACCCAATGGCAGGTCTAAAGCCTTTAGGAAGAAAGTGCAATGGCCGCAGTGAGGTTCCGTGGTCGTATAGTGGAAACCATTCTCCGGCGGTGTAACGCGGTCTGTTAAACCATAGGTCCCATCGTTCAGTCTGGCGGTCAAGGCCACCATCTCGGAATGCATGGTGTCCTTCGTGGTATAGGCATGGCCTTCCGCATTGGTTTTTGCGGACTGGCTTCCCTGCATGTTGTAAGCATAGAACTTATCGATTTTTTCGTAATAGGATTTAATGGCCTTGTCAATTGGGTCCTCCATTGTGGTTCTAAGTTCTTCTTTGAACTTTGATGAGGACACCCACTTTTTACGGTAAGCAGCTTTTTGGATGGGCAGTTTGCATCCAGAGCTGTAGGCCGCCGCTCTACTTTCACCCCTATCCCTATCGCGAGAATACATTTCCATAGAATTCCTCCCCTTGATCCGAGGACAGATCTTTGTATGAAGACGAAGCCAACCGGCGTCTGTGAAATTTTGAGGAAGGGGAGTGGCCCATCTCAACAATCAAGGCCTACCTGGTTCGATGACGAGAAGGAAGA
>JBNKOV010000864.1:0-2677 GCA_050294955.1 Holophagae bacterium | reverse complement strand
TCAAAAAGAATTGCGCGAGTTATTTGGATTGCTGAAAATTCCCCCAGCCCGTTGGGCGGCAGCCCGCGTGTTCCCATCCTGGGAAAAGGCCGATCCGCAGACCATAAACGCCTTCCTGGAGCGTTGGCGAAAGAGCCGCACGGCGCTTTTTAGAACGGCCTATCTGGGCCTGCACCAGTTGATTATGGGTTCCTGGTATGGCCAAAGCCAATCCTGGCCGGCTATCGGTTACGGGGGACCGCCGCTGAACAAAATCCCGTCGGAGGTCCAGTGATGGCAAAGGATCCCTATCAACATGGCCTTGAATCCGGCTGGTCTGTCCAAGACGCTTCCTTGTTGCAGGACAGTTTAACCCTGGAAACCGACGTGGTGATTGTAGGCACAGGAGCGGGAGGCGGCGTTGCCGCGGAGTTGTTCGCCCAGGCAGGTTTCAAGACCATCCTCATTGAAGAGGGGCCGTTGAAATCCTCAAAAGATTTCACCATGACCGAAGCAGAAGCCTACCCTCACCTCTATCAGGACGCCTCGGCGCGGACCACCCGTGATAAGGCCATCACCATTCTTCAGGGCAGATGCGTAGGGGGCGGAACAACGGTCAACTGGACATCCAGCTTCGATACGCCGTCGCAAACCCTTCACCATTGGGCCGACCACCATGGAGTGTTGGATCACTCCCCAGAAGACATGGCGCCCTGGTTCCAAAAAGTCCGAAAGCGCCTGAACATTTCGGCCTGGCCGGTAGCGCCCAACGCCAACAACGATGTCTTGAGAAAAGGCGCTGAAGCCTGTGGATTTTCTTATGGCGTTATGGAGCGCAATGTAAGCGGTTGTTTGAATTTAGGCTATTGCGGCATGGGCTGCCCGGTGAACGCCAAACAGTCCATGTTGGTGACCACCATCCCTTCGGCTTTAGACGCGGGCGCTCACTTGTTCACTCGCACCCGAGCCCGCATCGTTGAAATGGAGGGTGATCAAGTAACTGGCGTTCTTTGCGACGCCTTGGATGAACGAGGTGTTTATCCCAGCGGGAAGACCATCAAGATAAAAGCAAAGCGCACCATTATTTCAGCCGGAGCCATTGGAACGCCAGCGCTGCTGCTCCGCTCCGGTGTTCCCGATCCCGCAGGCATTCTGGGAAAACGCACCTTTCTGCACCCCGTCAACCTGAGTTTGGCAGTCATGCCAGAAAAAGTAGAACCCTTCTACGGGGCGCCCCAGAGCATTTACAGCGATGCGTTTCTATGGCCGGAAACCGACGAGATGGGATTTAAGCTGGAGGCCCCGCCCATCCATCCCCTGCTCACCTCCACCATCATAGGCTGGCATGGGTCCGCCCACCGGGCGCTCATGGAAAAACTGCCCTACCTCCAGGGCTGCCTCACTTTGGGACGAGACGGGTTCCATGAAGAGAGTCAGGGTGGACAGGCGTTAATAGACGATGCGGGAAACCCGGGGTTGGATTATCCCTTTAACCCCTATCTCTACAACCTCATGAGACGCAGTTACAAAACCATGGTTGAACTGCAATTCGCCGCTGGAGCCGTTGAAGTCTATCCCATACACGCCCATTTCACCCAACCGCTCACATCTTGGAAAGAAGCCAAAAAGGCCCTGGACGAGATGGAACTGGCCCCCTTAATCGCCCGCGTGTTCAGCGCTCACGTTATGGGGGGATGTCCCATGGGTTCCGATCCTAAAACATCGGTGGTGGATTGCTCGGGCAAACATCATCAGCTGGAAAACCTCTTTCTATTCGATGGTTCCGTGTTCCCAACCAGCATTGGCGCCAACCCGCAGCTCTCCATCTACGGCACGGCCATGAAACACGCCAGCGCCCTCATCGAGACCTTATAAACATATTTACTAAAGAACCTGAGCCATGGAGATCCGTTTTTCCGTTCTTCTGAATGACAGCGGCAATGGAGTCGTTGAACATAATACGGAGCCAAAAACATGAATTCGTCGTCGCCAAATTTTTATAATGAGACAAGCCAGGACCAAATACCACGCCTCATCCAGGAGGTTGTGCCCAAACGTATAGAAAAAAATGGACTTATCTTACAATTAAATCAAAACGTCACCAAGAAACTGCCCTTTGGGGTGATTGAGAGTATTGCACTGGGCGCCGTGAAGAAACCGGGAGAAAAGTCATATCTTGTAATAGACCTCATTTTGCCCAAGGGAAGATCGGGCGCCCCGCGTACCTTGAGAATGGTATCCTACCGCTTCAACCCTCGCCTGCTTGTACCTGCCAGCTCGCCGGTAGAGGCCATAATTCTCATGGTTTACATCCTCCACAAAGAATCCACAGCCTGGCCGTTGCCCTCGCCCGAAGCGCTCCAAGGAAAACCCTTCGCCACATTCGAGACTTTGGAGGCCTTTGAAAACGCCATTTACATTGGAGAATCACCGTTGGTTCCGGAATAATATTTAGGCCAAAATATCTTTTTCCTAAATAGATCATAGCGGCGCAAAAAATGCCGCTATGTGATGAGCGACAAGAATAAATGTCTAGCGTCAACTAGAAATTCCACTCGCATTGATTCGCCTAAAATGTTACCGAAGAAGTAGCAGTTGCCTAATCAAAATGTTACCGAAACCAGTGACAACCCAATTTTTTCTCCCCCAAAAGCCTTCACAGTGCATAGGATTTTGGGGGAGAAAAAACTTATATCTA
>JBNKOV010000863.1:0-2677 GCA_050294955.1 Holophagae bacterium | reverse complement strand
GGAAGAATCAGTCGAAATCATAGGTTGGAACGAGGGACGAAGCGAGATTTTTATCGCTCCCCAACAGCGTAACGACCTTTTCGGCTCCCCGAAATTCATATGAGTTTTCACTCAAAAACCAAACAAAAACAAGGAGCCGAAACTTGGGAAACCATCTCAAACCGAGAATTGGAAAGACGGTATCAGACGTTGTTGACGATGTCCGCCAATATCGCCGTATGCTTTTTCCCTGCTTATTGGGTCATCGCCTTTCCATCGGGACTCCCTTATCCGCCAGTAACAAAGAACGACATGAACTGCCATGGAGATTGGAGAGGCGAAACTCAAGTTTTTCCGACGTCGCTAAAACACGGACGTTTCAAATGATTGAACCGGTAGAGCGGTCAGGTGCAAAAGATACAGGAGAAGCGATGTGGGAAACCGCCCATGCGTTTTTCTATGTGGAGGGGGGACGGTCGGGTCCGGCCTCGTCTATCGTGTTTCACACGATTGAAAGGGTCGGGCCTGGCTTTCTTTTTAACCATGACCGCGCTTATGATTTCGGTTCCGGGTGCAGCAGAGCAAAAATGCATTCTCTCCATAAGGGACGATTGGTCCGTCACCGTCTATGACCTGAAAGGTCACGTTCTTTTCAGCTTAAAAAGGGACAGTTTTTTTCGGCCGATGTCCCGCACAGGCCGGGCAAAAGAATGGGCTGCAATCCATTGAAGGAGATTGTATGTTGGGAACCACCTTCTTAGGCGTATTAATATTTGTCACCGTATTTGCCCTGATTTCAATTTTGGAAAGACCGGCTAGGGCCAAGGTGAAGTTTCTCCTTTCCGGTAGAGACGCCTTGTCCAATGACGCCATTTTTGAAAATTACTATCATAATCGGGATCTAAACAAACGGGTTGTGATTACGGTTTGGAGAGAACTCTCTCTGGCCTACCGCATTCCCATGGGTCTTCTGCGGCCTTGCGATACTTTAGAAATGTTGGGTCAGCAACGGCCCTTGCCCTTCCACGACATCAGCGAAAGGGTTAACGATATCCTACGCCATTATGATCCAGACGGAGACGCCGATCCAAAATCCTTTAAAACGGTGGATGATCTGGTGGTTCACGTCGCTGCGAACTGGCATGGTCGGCATTATCTCTCGGACAGCAAGGATCGAGTCGGTTTTGAAGAATGCCTTAAAAAATCGGAAGACACAATTACCGTCTAGAGTTATGTGATGAATTATTCCGGGCTCAAAACGAGCCCGGGAAAAATACTATATTTATAGGATTGCCATGACAAAGAACTGACCCCTAAACTTGACTCTATTGATTCATGACGAGCACAAGTTGCTCATCGGTCAAAATGGTCAAAGAACCGATTTCACGTAATGTGCTCCCAGGCATGTAAATGTCAGGTTTTATCGGTTTGAGGAGGTCAGTTCACAAAACAAATTCGAGCCGTAACCCCCATAAAAATCCTGGGAAAACCAGGAACTATAACGGATGGATTGATGGCCGCTGGGAAGCGGCCATCGCCGTTTTCAAGGGGGTAGAAAGGTCTGTTAGACCATTTCCGTTTGCCACAGATCGTGGAGGTGAACCACGCCCGCGTACTGATCTTTGAGGTCAAAAACGATGACCGAAGTTATATGGTGATCCTCAAGAAGTTTAAGCGCTTCAACCGCCAACCGGTCTTCCCTGATGATCTTGGGATTGCGTGAACAAACCTCGCCTGCGGTAAGGCCCAGAGCATTGTGGCCGTGGGACTGCAACAGACGCCGGATATCGCCATCCGAAATGACGCCAACCTTGCCTTCTTCCAAGGCCACGGCAGTCATGCCCAGGCGTTTTTCACTCATTTCAATGAGGGTTTGACTGAGCAAGGTCTCAGCCGAGACCAGCGGCCTGCCCTCGTGTTTGCGAATGAGGTCGCCAACGGTCATGAGCCGTTTACCCAATTTTCCACCGGGATGGTATTGGGCGAAGTCTTTGCTGGTAAAGCCTTTCGCTTCCATAATGGCGGCAGCCAGAGCATCGCCCAGGGCCAGCGTGGTGGTGGTGGAGGCCATCGGCGCAAGACCCAGCGGACAGCCTTCTTCCTGAATTTGGTAATGGAGCGATGCGTCCGCGTATTTGGCCAGAGAACTCTTGGGGTTTCCGGTGATGGAAATAATCTTGGCGCCGTTGCGTTTTATGAACTCAAGCAACTGCACAAGCTCTTTGGTTTCACCGGAGTTGGAAATAGCGATCACCGTATCCCCGCCCACGACCATGCCAAGATCGCCGTGGATGGCCTCGGCGGGATGGAGAAAAAAGGCCGGCGTCCCTGTGCTGGCCAGGGTCGCAGCAATCTTTCTACAAATAATGCCGCTTTTTCCAATGCCCGTGAGAATCACGCGACCACGGCTTGAAACAATCAGGCGCACCACCGCTTCAAAGTTATCGTCAAGCGACTCGGCCAACGCTGAAATAGCACGGGCCTCTATTTCCAGCACGCGCCGTCCTTGCAGGCGATGATTGGTCATGAGATGGCCTTCCTAATGGCGATCAATTGGGGAAGCAGATCTCGGAACATATCCAGGTTCAACTGGTTGGGACCGTCGCTCAGGGCTTCGTCGGGATTGTCGTGAACCTCTGTGAAAAAGCCGTCAACCCCAAAGGCCGCCGCTGCTTTGGCCATGTAGGGCGCAACTTCT
>JBNKOV010000862.1:0-2685 GCA_050294955.1 Holophagae bacterium | reverse complement strand
GGGAAAATGAAGGGCGTAGTGTAGACGCCACAATGGCATGGGCCATTTTTCGACAAGACGCGCATTTTGGGAATTGCCTACCTATATAATGATAGAAAACCTCATCGAAAGTCAACCCACACGGTTTACAGGAGCGAGTTGCAAAATGCGCATGCCAAAAACCAGCGTTTTATCAGCCCAGAACCCTGGGGTTCACCCGATAGGAGGAACCCCATTTGGAGTTGAAGGAATGCTGGCTTTGGAGAGGGTCTCCCACCGGGCTTACTTCTGTTGCATCTGTTCCAGGGAGTCGCTGATGTCCATGACCGAAACGCCTTCGGGCGGCGTGTAGTTGAAAAGCGATTGATCGAGATCGGCTTTTTTAACAAAGTTCAGGTTATAGAATTTCATGTTCATGAAGGGGTCTTCTTCCATGTAAATCACCATTTCCATGGGAAAGATGTTTTTCTCGTCCAGCACAATGGTGAACTTGCCAAACTTTTCTGCATCTGTGGTTTGGCCCATCATTGCCATAGAGTCTTTTGTCATATTTGCGAAAAGACTCACCTTTCCGTCTTTGATGCCATCAAACTGGATATCCACCATTTTTTCCATGGCTTCAACCATCTTGGCGGGATCCATGCCGCTGCCCATGCTGGAGAGGCCCACCCGTTGTTCAGCAAATTCTTCGGCTTTTTCAACGGCCAGTTTCATCACTTGCTTGCCCGTCATGGGGTTATCGACTTCGGTCCAAACGGTGGTTCCATCGCTTACGCTGAGTACGCTGGTTTTGAACTCGCCCTGTTGGGGAATGTTAACGGTCATGTCCATTTGCATATTGTAGTGTTTCTGATCGGCGTAGGTCATGGCGCCGCTCATGATCATGTTCATGGTCATGCCGCCCTGGTTCATGGACATATCAGCGGCAATATCCATGGTTAATGGCGCTTTGGAGTAAACCTCCACCATTTTTTCGATCCATTTCTTGGATTCGGCATCGCTGCCAGCGAACAGATTAAGCGCTGTAAAAGTGAGGCACAAAATGGCGATGCGCCTGAGATTTTTATTCATAGTTCTCTCCTTCCTTCAGGGTACATCACATTAAACCCTCGGCCAGGGAAAGTCAATAGAATGTATCATGGCCAGGAAAAGGCCCGCCAATCCCCATGCTGACGGGCCTTGACGCCCCTGGGAGCCGCTTTTTTTGCAAAAATAGTAAGTCCCGTGTTCGAAACGGTTTCCTTGGGGGCTCATCTGTGCTTTAATAACTCATGCCTCAACGCGGGTTGCTATTGCGGACCATCAGGATTCACCTATAAGCTGAACAACCAGGGCGTAACTCGGAAACGGGGTTGAGGATATCTCAAATGACCCAAATCAGGTTATTCGAATTGGCGGGTCCCAGGCGTCTGATCCTTTAAAAATCCTTTCGTTTGAAGTCTCTATTATGACCGAACACAAAAAAATTGGCAGATATGTTATTGAGAGTCGTCTGGGCGAAGGCGCTATGGGAAGCGTGTTCCTGGCCCACGACCCCTTTATCAATCGAAAGGTGGCCATCAAGACCGTGAAACTGGACTCTTCCCGGAAAGAGGAAGAGGGAGAAGAGTTCTACGAACGGTTCATGCGCGAGGCCCAAATCAGCGGGCAGATCAACCATCCCAATATCGTGCAGATTTTTGACGTGGGCGAGCAGGACGGCATGCCCTACATCGCCATGGAATATGTGGATGGGGAAACGCTGAACGCCTACTGCAAGGACATCCCCAAACCGCCCCTGGCGGATCGGCTCAAGATTCTGGTGCAAATCGCCAGCGCACTGGACTACGCCCACGAAAAGAGCATTGTGCATCGAGACCTTAAACCCAGTAATATTATGGTTATGCGAGACGGCACTGGCAAGATCATGGATTTCGGCATTGCCAAGATGAGCGATTCCAACCTCACCCAAACCAGCGTCTTCCTGGGCACGCCCAGCTATAGCAGCCCGGAGCAGGTGAAAGAAGGCATTGTGGATTTTCGTTCCGACATTTTCTGCTTTGGCATCTTAAGTCACGAGGTCATTTCAGGGCATCTCCCCTTCCCGGGTCAGACCATAAACGCCATACTGTATAAGATCGCCAATGAGCCTCCAGCCTTTGCGCCCAATTTAAAAGAGCTGCCAATAGATCCCATCGCCTGGCGGCAGATTTTTTCGCGAGTTTTGAATAAGTCGCCCGAACAACGGTACCAGAGCGCGTCCGAGTTCATTTCAGCCGTCATGGACATAGCCACCCTTTCCGACGAGGACCGCACCCTGGTGGGCCGGGTTCAGACCGATTTAAACGCCACCGTTCGCGACCCCAACCTGGGCAAGAACCTGAGGCGCTCCGACTACGATCTCGACGCTCAGCGCACCGTGGTAGACCGCAGCATTCAGCCGCAACAAAAGAAATCGGCCCGGTTATTTGTCCTGCTTTTTCTGTTGCTGGTTAGCATTGCGGTGGCGCTATCAGCCCGATTCGGTTATTTGGACGACACCATCGAAACGGTCATGGCCCTGGTTAATCCGGAGAAACCCGAGAAGACCGTGGAGATTGTAGAAGATACGCCGCCTAAAGTGGTTCCCATCCTCAAAACCGTGCCCATAACCACCACTCCCCCGGGCGCCACCATCAGCGCCAATGGGAAGGTGCTGGGAAAATCCCCACAAAACTACGCCTGGCA
>JBNKOV010000861.1:0-2685 GCA_050294955.1 Holophagae bacterium | reverse complement strand
ACCTGTTTCTGATAAATAACGGGCACACCATCAAGGCGGAGACGCCTTTGGGCGCTGGTCAGCTTGAGATTGGGGACGACGTCTACGATCTCATTCAATTCCACTTCCACACCCCAAGCGAGCACCTGGTGGACGGCGACGATTTCCCAATGGAAATGCATCTCGTACATTCCAACAGTCAGGGCGAATTGGCGGTTGTTGGGATCTTCCTGGAAATTGGGTGTAGCCACGAAGCCCTGAACAAGATTTTCAAAAGACTGCCCGCCCATGAAGGGGACAGCTTCTGGGCCATGGACTTTGATCTGGAGGCGCTGGTCCCAGATGAAACCCATGCATGGCGTTACTCCGGATCTCTCACCACGCCCGATTGCAGAGAGGGCGTGAAATGGCACGTAATGGTAGAAACCCAAACGATTTCCGCTAAACAGGCCCAGGCATTCATCGACCTGTTCTCTGGCGCTCACTTTCCTTTTGGAAACGCTCGACCCGTTCAGCCCTTGAACGGGAGAACCGTCTCCATCGACGACTGATCGTAATGCTAAAAAAAGGCCTGTGTTGGGGTGGGCAAAGGAACCGACCCTCTCTCATCCATCATCTCCTCCAAGACTAGTAGGATGATCGTTTGGTGGTTTACCGAAATCCCCGGTATAGAGCCTTCAGTTACGGTGAGTCTCTCTCTCCACGGGAAAGGGAGTTCTTCCCTTTCCCACTTTTTCAATTCCGCTAGATGGGTCCTTTCGCCTCCCGTCCATGGATTTCTTCACCACAAGCCTGACTCTGTTTTAGCGATTGCTGTCATCAGACATCTTCTTTTTCATCAGTCAATAGGCTGCTGAACGTTGCCAATGCCCTGCGTCCCAACCGCCTGGCTTCTTCCGGGCCTGGTAAATATTTAGACATGGGTCGCCTTTTTTAGGACGCGCCTTGTGCTAGAATGCTGTAACTTGGGGCATGCGATTTGGAGCGTTTCCGAGCCCGTCTCGGGCGCTCATTTGGAATCGCCTCGTTGCCAGATGGGTTGCGGCAATGATATTACGCGCTTTTAAACAAAGTATTCCTGGCATGGTCTTGCTGTACCTTCACGCAGGCATGGCGCAGGACCGCGCTACGCCGCTGATCCGCAATTTCACGCCCCGAGAGACCCAAGGGGGCAAGGAGAATTGGGATATTGCGCAAGACCTTGACGGCGTCATGTATTTCGCCAATAAGGAAGGCGTGCTCATTCATGATGGCGAAACCTGGGAGCTTGTGCCCCTGACAGGCCGCAGCATGTGTCGTGGGCTCACCGTGGATGACCATGGCGTTGTTTACGTGGGCGGCGTTCACGAATTCGGATTTTTGCAGCGGGACGGGTTTGGACCTTGCCATTACGTGTCGCTTTCCAAGGATCTCGACCTCTATTTTGGGAATGTCTGGCAGATCTATGCAACCGATCATGGCGTGTATTTTCAGTCCGCTCACTACCTCTTTAAGTGGCGGAACGGCGC
Source organism: Holophagae bacterium (assembly GCA_050294955.1). GTDB lineage: Bacteria > Acidobacteriota > Holophagae > Acanthopleuribacterales > Acanthopleuribacteraceae > JBNKOV01. Next base: position 1,198 of record JBNKOV010000861.1, on the reverse strand, counting down.
GTTGACCACCCTTCCCTTTGAGTCGAAAAAAGGGGTTGATCTAGATGCTTCCACGGCTGTTCTGTTGGGCGGGGATGATTCCCTTTGGGTGTTGGAGGAGACCGGTCTGCGTCAACTCCCCCATTCAAGGGTAGAAGGCGTGGTAGAAGATCGGGTTCAATTGTTGCGCGGCCATAACGGCAATCTGCTGGTGATCAACGGTTTGTTTGAGGCGGCCCGGTATGAGGCTGCGGCCCTGAAGGCTGCCGGTCCTGATCCTGTGGCGTTTTCCAAGCTGGATTTGTGCCCGGCAACGCGACAGTATTTAGCTGAAAATGAACTGTATACGGCAAAATCGCTCGACTCCGGCGTTCTGGCTTTGGGAACCGTTCACGGTGGTGTCCTGATTTGCGATGCGAAGGGAGGTTTTCAGTTCACTTTGAATCGGGAAACCGGTCTATTTCGCGATCGGGCGCAGGACTTATTTTGCGACGCCAATTCCGATCTTTGGATTGCCATGAGCAATGGGCTGGCCCTGGCCGAGTTTAACTCGCCGCTTTCGCAATACGACGGCGAGCCGGACGGCTTTCAGGATCCCGTTTGTTTTCAGCGACAGAACGGCATTTTGTACATGGGCGCCTCCAATGGTCTTTTCATGCTTAAAGCCGGTGATCGCTTCGAACTTTTGAAAAAGGAACGGAACGGCGTGCGAGACCTGTTCCTCTTCAAAAACCATCTCCTTATGGCCTCTGATAAAATCTACCTCATTCAAGGCGAAGGTTTTAAGGCATTGTCTCTACCCTATTCCCAGCTTGGCAATAAGCTGTACACCTTGGGGCGGAGCAGGCGTTTTGAGAATCGTCTTTTTCTGGGTTCTCGCAATGGGCTGTTCTGTCTGACATTCACGTCTGATGTGGGCGAAAACCGCTTTATGGAATCCGGTCGGGTGCAATCCTACCCGGAAATTTCGGATCGGGTGCTTACCATTACAGAGGATTCTGATGGGAATTTGTGGCTGCAAACCCGTTCGGAGGGATTGTTCCATCTGGTTTTTGATGGGGAAGCGCCTCATGACTACCGGGTGGTCTCCTATTCCGATGCGTTAAGTCTACCCGAGGATGCAGGAATTGCGAGGCTCCGAGACGGCGTTCGCCTGATCTCGGACATCGGCGTCTATCGAACATGCCGTAGCGAAGCAGATGGACGGCTTTCCTTTTCT
>JBNKOV010000860.1:0-2690 GCA_050294955.1 Holophagae bacterium | reverse complement strand
CGGCGCAAACCCGGACTCCGCCAACTCCAATTCCACCCGGTCAGAAATCATGACTTCCGTTGGGATTTTGGTCTTCTTTTCCCCTTCGTCGTCGTACAGGAAAAGGGGAAGATCCTCAACCATTCCGCCGGATTGAGGTCCGCGAATGTTGACGCACCAGCCGTGACGCGCAAAGCTTTGAGTCATTCGGCTGGCAAGGGCCAGGGCCGCGTTGCCCCAAAGAAACTTCTCGTGATCCTCGCCGCGAACCCGCTCGTGGAACTCGAAATCGGACATAGGTTTGTTTTCTGGGTCGTAGGGGGCTCGAAGAAGGAAACGCGGGAAGCAGAGCCCCATGTATCGAGAGTCTTCCGTATCTCGGAATGAGCGCCACTTCGTGTACTCCGACTGAGCGAAATGATCGTCCATGTCTTTTATTTTATGAAGCTGAGTGGCTGAATCCAGGCCGAACATTTTAGCATCGACAGAGCTGATGAACGGCGCGTGACAACCCGCCGCAACCTTGGACAGATTGCGCAACATAGCGTTGTCTGCGTTGGTTTGGTCGAAATAGAAATCGCCAATGATAGCGCCGAACGGCTGCCCGCCCGCCTGATCGTATTCGCTCTTGTAAACATGGTGGAACAGACCGGACTGAAGAATCTCGGGCGCGTCTTCCAAGTCTTCTCTGAGATCGTCTTTTGAAACATTGAGAACCTCAATGCCAATGTTGGCCCTGAAATTGGTATTGTCCACCAAAAACTTCAGACCGCGCCAGGACGATTCCATTTTCTGGAAGTTCTCATGGTGCATGATCTCACTGATTTGATCGCTCATCTTGCTATCTATGTCACTGATGATCCCGTCGATAGCTTCCTTATCCAGTTTCTCCACCGTTTTGCCGGACTGGTATAGAGCCGTTAGAAAATGATTCACCGCCATGGACAACCGCTGATTTTGAGCGGCGTCCTCCACACTGTCTGGACTGGTGACAGCCTCTGTGGGCGATGCAAGATTCACCTTGTTCAACAAACTGTCTAAAAGGGACAGTTCCTCTTGTCCTCCATCAGGCGCTGCTTGGGATTCGGGATTGGTCATGATCGCTCTCCTTCTCTATGCCGCTCAGGCTTTCTTTTCGGCGTGCAGCAGGGGCGCAATTTTCTCCAATTGCTCGCGCAGCGCAGCCGCCTTGTCCGGATCTTGCAGTATGCGGTCCAATTCACGGCGAAACTCCGTATTGTTGACCACACGGCCCTTCAGATCCTGTAAAAGCTTGCGAACTTCCAACAGCACCTTGAGTTCGGGCACCTGTCTTGCAATATTCTCGGGCAGGAAATCCTTGAGGCTCTCGATCTTGAGATCCACATTCATCTCATCCCCTTCCTCGCCGCTCAATAGATTGTTCACATTGAAGTTAAGGCTGAGGTTCTGTTCCTTCATAACTGCCGCAAAATTGTTCTTGTTAATGTTGATGCGCTTCCGGTCTTCCAAAGGCGTATCATCTTCTCGCTGGGTGTAGTCGCCCACCAACAACAGTTTAAGCGGCAACTCCACTTCTTCGGTGGCGTCGCCTACGTATTTGACGTACTTGATGTTCACCCTTGATGCCGGTATCTCGGACTGGTAGCTACCCTGTGCCATGTTGTCCTCCAATTGGTTGTGCAGATGCGTTTTTATTTTTTAAGGAGTTTCCACTTCAAAAAGAGCAGGTTACGGAAATTGTACTCCATGAAGGCCCCGATTTCAAAAGAAATCGGAAAATTTTTACTAATTTCTGCAATCCGATCTTTCCCACGGAAGCCCTCAACAACCCTCTTTGCTCTGACCTCGTTCCCCAGCATCAGCCTATATTCAGGCCGGAAGCTGGGAGAACTCAGTTTATACAGAGTTCTCTAAAATAGTGAAGGCAAAGGAGTAATTATCTCACAGTGTTTAATTCAAATGCAAGAAGGCCAAGATTTAAGCCGATTACTGAACTTCCAGGCGCTGCACCAGATTGTAGAGCTGGTTGCGCAGATCGGTTTCCGCCTCAACCTTTAAGGCCTTCTTCAGGTCTTTCAGGTATTTCGCCGAACCGGAAAGCTCTAGAGCTTTGATCGCTTCCTTGCGCTCTGAGTAACTTTTGCTCTTCAGGTAGGGCAAGACCACTTTCAAATGCTTGTCCTCGCCGACCATGGCCAGGGGAACCAGAGCGCTGTAGGAATAGACCTCTCTTTTTTTTGCAACCTTTAGCAAGGGCTCGATGGCGTTTTTATGGCCAATCTGCCCCAACGCAGCGCAAGCTTCCCGGGCTAAAAGCGGGTCGGTCATCTGTTCACAGAGGAAGGGACCTGCTGCTGGCCGCTTCAACTTGCCCATGGCCGGAATGAGGGCTGCTCGAACCTCTGCGCCCGAGTTCCTACAGATTTTTATCAGTTCCTCCAAATCCTTGGGAAGCACATTCGCCATGATGCGATTTCGAGCCTCAACCCGCTCCGACGCAATGCCATGAGTCAATTTCTGAACCCAATATCCAATGCGATCATCGAAGTGTTCCTCCACCTGTTCGCCCTCCGTTTCGCTAAACAAACCGGACCGCCAGAGGTCAACCAGCGCAGTGGTGAGCTGGCTCATTTCCGAATATCGCTTTTCCGGTTGATGGGCAAGGCAAGTGAGGATGCAAGTTTCCAATTCTAAATTGAATTTGGGAATAAGTCTGCTGGGATCATCGA
>JBNKOV010000859.1:0-2691 GCA_050294955.1 Holophagae bacterium | reverse complement strand
ACCAGATCGGTTCGGCAGGAATCCGCTTCTTTGTGACCGAATACCCGAAACGCAAAAGGGGTTCCTTCCTCCAGACGGGTCTTAACCAAATCGGTTAATACCTCACGGGCCACCTCGATCCTTCTCTTCCCATCGATGCGTTGCAACATGCTGCCGCTGGCGTCTAGAATCAACTCCACCGCGCCATCGGACCACAATGGGCTCTCACCGGCGACCTGTTTCACAACCACTTGGCCTGGTCCAACTTGTGGCGCTTCAACCTCTATGGATCGCGTCGCCAGGATTCGATAGTCCTGGCCCATGTGATATCGCAATTCATAAGAGCCCGGCTCCATGGGGACCCTAACGGCCAAGGGGTTTCCCCTTTGAGTATAAGCATAAGTCTTCCAATCTCTTAATGCGGACCCTTTTGGCGCAAAGGCCACGAAATCTCTTGGGTTCCCCGGTCCGGTCCAACTCACCGAAACGGAACCGCCGCCCTCTGCCTTGCCTGGCGCTTCCAGTTCCGCCGAAACATCCCGAACGGTAATGGCATGGAATGCGAGTGTATAATACTTCGCCCCAGTAGCATAGCGGATCTCATATTGGCCAGGAGCATCTGGAGCCATTAGGGTGAGAGGACTACCCGAACGCACATAGACATACTTATCGTAGGAACCTTCTCGCGCGTCTTTCTTTACAAGGGTTATGAAATCCCGCCCATTTGCCGGACCCGTCCACTCAATGGAAATGGCCGCGCCAGCCAACACAGATTCAGGCGCAGAAATGGAAGCCGTCACTGCCCCGACCCGAATGGGCCTGGCCGCCAGTATGTACCGCTTGCCGCCTGTAAGGTAACGCACCTCATAATCGCCCGGCTTATCCGGAGCAGGCAACGAGATGGGGCTGCCTTTAAAGGTGTAGACATACTTCCCGTAATCCTTCGGCTTGGCGTCCGCCTCTACGATGGTGATAAAATCCTGTTTATTGTCCGGCCCCGTCCAGGAAACCTCAAACATGGCGCCTGCGTCCACAACGCTTGGCGCATCTAAACTGGCGCTCACTTTCTCGACTCGAATCGGGACGCTGGCCAGGGTGAAATACTCAACACCCGTTAGATAACGAATTTCGTATTCGCCGGGGTCTTCCGGCGCTTGCAGGGATGCAGGATTGCCTCTTTTTGCATAAACGTATTTGGCGTACTTCCTTTCTGGCGTCCCCTTTTTAACTATAGTGATAAAATCACGGTCATTTCCCGGACCCGTCCACCGAATAGACAACATCGCGCCCGCGTCCACATCCCCGAGCGCCTGAAGCGTCGCGGTTACCGGAGTTACGCGCAAAGGCTTACTGCTCAGAGTTTTATACGGCGACTTCGCTCCGAGATAGCGAATTTCATAGTCGCCCGGCTTTTCTGGCGCCGCAATCTTCCAAACACCGGCGGAGGCGTATTTGTACTTGAGGTATTTGCCTTCTGCGGCGTCCGCCGGCACGATGGTGATGAAATCTTTGGGGTTGCCTCTGGTCCACTTAATTTCCAGCAAAGCCCCGGCTCGCACTGTCTCTGGGGCTTCAAGCTGCTGAGCTGAAATCACATCAACCATCAAAAACGAGCAACATATAATGAAATATCGCATGGTCCTTCCTCCCGTATCCTCTACCCCTTAAGTGACATGAAATGGGCTATCATCTCAAACTAGAACAGATTTTTAGAAGAGAATCAAGCGGAAACCCGGCGCAGTTGCCATGATCTCGCAAAATTCTCAAAATTTCTGGTTGATTTATATCCGTTACGGATATAGTATAGAGACATGGCAAGAAGCATTACCACACCACCCCTCACCCCCGCAGTACTTCACATTCTTCTCGCGCTTTCCACGGAAGAGCGACATGGCTATGGCATCATGAAACAGGTTAAAGAAGACTCAAAAGAGAAGGTGAAAATGGGGCCAGGAACCCTCTATGGCTCTCTTGGCCGCATGATCGACGCGGGGCTGATTGCGGAGAGCAACAAACAAATAGACCCCAAAATGGATGATGAACGCCGGGTCTACTATCAAATAACCGGTCAGGGCCGAGAGGTGCTAGCGGCTGAATTGGAGCGATACCGCGAAGTAGTTGCCGTGGCCCGGCACAGACAAATCCCAACAACATCGTAGGGCTCATGAACAAGAAGAACCTCATCTCAACATGCCGATTCTGGCACGCCAAATTGATCCGCCTGTATTCTGCATCTCATTACAGGCGTTTTGGTCGGTGCATGGAGCAGACGTTTCACGATCTTCTCCGTGAACGCGCCGCCGAAGGTCGGGGGCTTTTGGCCTTTACACTGGGGTTGTATTTGGATATTGCCCTTGGAATCATCAAGGAGAAAATCATGTTTATCACCATGCAGAAAAAGGACATGGCCCATGTCATGTTGGGGACGGGCCTCTTGTTGCTCATCCCCATGACGGCCATGCAATTTTCCGATGAAGTAACCTGGACCATTCGCGACTTTATCTTTGCCGGAACCTTGCTGATGGGTGCTGGTTTCGCTTATAAACTGCTGTCGAAAAAGGTGAATGGCCTCACCTATAAGTTGGCTGCCGGCCTTGCGGTTGCCTCAAGTCTTTTTCTAATTTGGGCGAATCTTGCGGTCGGTTTAATTGGCAGCGAAGACAACCCCGCCAATTTAATGTACATGGCCGTTTTGGCGGTGGGTCTTATTGG
>JBNKOV010000858.1:0-2702 GCA_050294955.1 Holophagae bacterium | reverse complement strand
CAGAGGTGCTGCACGTACCCGGCTCAGGCATTTACGAATCCAATCCGAATGCCGATTCGCTATATTATGGCGAGCGATACGGGCTATCCGACACCTTGGACGTGAGACGGGGCACCTTGCGTTATCCCGGATGGGCTCAGTTCTGGCTTTTCATGCTCTCCTTGGATTTTCTCAACAAGGAACGCCACCTCGTGTTCAAAGACGAACAGGTGCTCAATGCGTTGTTCAAGTTGGCGGGTGGACGCCGCCAGAGGACATTTTCGAGTTTGTTCGCTCTAAAACAGACACCCACGCCTCAGTGTTCCTTGAGAACATGGAGAGTCTGGGCCTGTTGGATGAGAAAAATCGGGTTACTGGAAGCTATACCTCTTTCGACATTCTTCTTGAATGCGCCCAAAAGCACATGCAATACGATCCGGGCGAAACCGACCTCGTGGTATTACATCACGAATTTCTCGTGGAGAAAGACGGGATGCGGGAGAAGTGGACTTCCACCCTCAGCCGCGAAGGTGTTCCCAACGGCATCACAGCCATGGGTTTCCTGGTGGGCGTGCCTGCAGCCATTACGGCCCGCCTCATTCTGGAGGGCAAGATTCAACAGCGCGGCGTGTTGATTCCTCTCGATCGAGAATTCTACCAGCCCATTTTGCATGAAATGGGTGAAATGGGCATGCCCCATCAGATTTTCCGCACACCGTTGGAGGATTGATTTTTGGGACAAGCAAAACCCAACGCGTCCATTGAGGCGAGACTGGCGCGACGCATTGCCGCCTACCGGTTTCGCCGAAACCGCATCCAAAAAATCATTAATATCATGGCGGCCTTTCGGCTGGTGTTTTTCCTGGGAATTGTTGTGGGCGTCGCCCTTGCTGTTGGGAAAGATTTCCGGTTGGAAGGCGGCGCGTTGGCGCTTTTTTCTTCCGGCGTATTTCTGTATCTCATGGTCCGTCAGGATAGATGCTACAGATTTGCCAACCGTTGCGAGATAGCGGAAAAGCTCTTGGCCGACGACCTCGCTCGGGTCCAGTTCCAGTTTAATGACATCCAATACGAACACCCAATAACCTTCGAAGACCATCACCCCTTCGCCCATGACTTGGACATGAGCGCTGGTTCGTCTATCCTGAAATTATTGGACAATAGTTTCCACGGCAAAACAAAGGCCATTTTAAAGCGTTGGATCGATCATATCGATCAACCCGAAGATATCCGCATGCGCCAAGAGGCTGTAACCGACCTGGCGAAGCGAAAAAGAATTCGATTAAAACTAGGCGTGGCGGCCCATACCGATTCCGTGAGAGAGCTGGACTCTAAAGACCTAAACGCCTGGCTGTCTCACAGCGTGCCTTGGACCTTAAAACCACCCGCCTATATTTTTGGACGCCTGCTTTCTCTATTCACCACATCCAGCGTCATCATTCATTTCGGCTTTAACTCCAACTGGCCCTGGCTACCTCAGGTGTTCTTTCAACTCGCTGTTTTCTGGGTATTCGACATGGTCCACCGGGGCTTTACCTTCTCGTTCATGCAGCGGGCCAAGGCTATTTCCGCGACCTGCACCATCATCGGGTTATTCGAAAACCAGAAGGTGGAGGCGCCCCTGTTGGTGAAGCTGAGAGATGGCTTGTTGACAGACGGCAAGACCGCCGGTCCTCATCTCAAAAAGTTGTTGGGACTCAACGAGATGCTGGAATATCGCAGCAATGGTTTCGCCCATTTCTTCCTCAATGGCCTATTTCTCTGGGACCAGTATTACTTAAGAAAGTTAAGCATCTGGCGGGAGAGTTACGGCAAGAGCTTGCCTGGCTGGGTGGATTCCATTTTTGAGTTCGAGGCCCTATGCGCCCTGGCCAATTATCGCGAACTCTTTCCCACCCGTCCATTCCCCAAACTGGTGGAAGGACAAGAGATCCATTTGGAAGCCAGCAATATGGCCCATCCCACCATTCACCGGGACAAACGCATTGGCAACGATTACTTAATGGACCACAATGGACGGCTGCATCTCATTACCGGCTCCAATATGTCGGGCAAGAGCACCTTCCTGCGAACCATCGGTTTAAACCTGGTCCTGGCCCGCATGGGCGCGCCGGTATGTGCAAAAGCCCTGACCTGTTCCCTGCCCCGTCTGTGGACCAGCATCAAAATTCAAGACTCCCTTGCCGATGACACCTCATACTTTTACGCCGAGGTGAAGCGGATCAAGTTGATATTGGATGAGGTAAAGAAACCAGGGCCGCCGGTATTCTACCTCTTGGATGAAATACTGAAGGGAACCAACAGCCGGGAACGCCTGATCGCCAGCAAGGCCATGGCGGCGTACTTGCTGGAGAATGCATCGAGCGGACTCATCACCACCCACGACCTGGAGATGCTGCACCTGAGCCGCGAGAAGCCGGACGTTATTGTGAACTACCATTTCCAGGAGCAGGTAGAAGGCGACGAAATGTTCTTCGACTACAAGCTAAAACCGGGCGAGCTGACATCCACCAACGCATTGAGAGTCATGCGCTTTGCAGGTGTGCCTTTAGATCTGTAGATCCGCCAATTCCCGAAGCCTTCCACGAAATACAAGACTTAAGCCAAATTTAAAAGATATCCGCCATCTCTATAAGGTGAATCACCACTTCTATTGCTCAACGCCGGAGCGGAGGAGTCACCCAAGTTAAAGGATATGGGCCATTTTTAAGGGTCCATCACCT
>JBNKOV010000857.1:0-2710 GCA_050294955.1 Holophagae bacterium | reverse complement strand
CCTTTCCGTACTCTAAATCTTGGGGATTGTTTAAGGCCATGAAGGCATCGCCAATATCGGGGTTGGCCTGGCCGGAAAGGGTTTCCTTATACAGGTTGGTGAAACCAAGAGCCGACGCCTCTTTAGGGCCGCCTTGAATATTCACCGCTTGGCCCTTCACAACTTCGTCTCCCTTCACACCCAATATTGTCTCGATGATTCTCCTGGCGTACTGGCCACAGTCCTGAACGTAGGGCACATTAATGCTATAGGCCTTGTCGTTGTTCTCATAGGTCTTCGCCACCTTTAACACATTCTTCGCAAGCCCGGCCTTGGGGGTAGCATAGAGGCATTGCTGGTAGCCCTTTCCCAGACTCACGCCAATCTGCCCGTCATCCGCCATTCGAAACGGCATGTCCTGCCGGGTTACAGTGGAATAACGCTGGAGCGGTTTGCCGTTTCCCATGACCGATGAAACCTGGCTCCAGTCCGGCGGCGCTTTTTCTTTCCGCTGGACTCGTTCCAATGGACCCTCCATGGCTCCTAACATCGGCTTCAAAGACAAAGTTGAATCAGAAGATTGAGGGAAGGGAATGGCTGGCTTGTATTGAGAACTTGCGACGTAACCCAGGCCGTGGTTTCGAAAGAACCCGCCCTTTGAAGATCGGCTTTCATCTCGACGGTTGGCTGATTTTTGGACTGGGTGAGCGTACATCACATGCTCCGTTTTGGATCTATATTTCCATTATACACGGCTTTGGGCAAGCTCGCCCGGTTTCCTGATCCGCAAAAGCCGTTTCCTTCTGCGCGGTCGGGGCCAAACCTTTTCGGCCAGGCCAACCCCAAACCAGAGACTCAAGAAAAGCCATAATCTAAAGACTTTTTCTTTGGGTTCCAAGTTTGAGCCTGTATTTCACTTGATGGGCAATTCAAAAATGAATCGCGCCCCGTTATCGGGCAGATGCTCGGCATGTAAAGCGCCCTCCATTTGTTTGGCGAAATTAATGCACATATGCAGGTTGTCTATGGATCGATTGCAACCCAAACTGTTAAAATCCTGCTGGAAAACGGCGTTGGGGAACTCAGCAGGCAGGGAGACGCCGGTATCATCGATGGTCACGGTCAATTTCCGGGATTTTTCAATACAGGCAACCCGCAGAATCCGAGGGTGGGTCACTTGCTTTAAGGATGCAATAGCATTCTCGATTAGGGTCATTAGCACTATCTTGAATTTGATGATCTGGACGGTGAAGGTGACTTGGGGACAGTCCAAGACAACCTGGATTTGGGATTTCAGGGTTTCCTGAGAAAATCCCGACATGATGTTCTCCATGACCACCTTCACATCGTACTTAAGGGTAAGCGGCGGTCCCTCGCCAAATTGGGCTAACTTTTCGGAGTTATTCAAATACTCCTTAATCATTTTGATATGGCCGCCTTGATTTTTGGATTCATCGAGAAGAACCACTAAATTCTGCTTGAGGAAGGACAACCGAGTATTCAGCACTTCACTCACCACCGATGACTTTTTCTCAATAAAGGATTGAAGCGTCGGTCCCCCAATTTGAAATTTTTCGACGAGGGCCTTTAATACACCAGAAATTTTCTCCAAATCTTGCTCATGCTCTTTAAGGGTGTTTTCGGTTACCTGGGAGGAAACCGAAACACTGTTTAAGACATTGCCAATATTGTGCAGAATGTAGCTTGCAATATCCGCCATGCCTGCATGATGGGCCACATCCACGAGATGGACCTGGGCTTGTTTCAATTGCTGCAAGGTAATCTTGAGTTTCCTGGTGACCCGATCCAGCTTGAGATGGGTTTTAATCCTCGCCACCAATTCGGAGCGCTTGTTCGTGTAGGGTTTGGAAATGTAATCATTTCCACCCACTTCAAATCCCCGGGCAATCCCTCGGTCATCGGTCACTTTGGCCGTTCCAAAGATCACCGGAACGGGTTGTTTTTCCGTATTGCCTTGTCGCAGGGATTGACATACCTCGAAACCGGAAAGACCAGGCATTTGAACATCCAAAAACAATAAATCCGGTTCTTCAATCCTGCTGAGATGCAGCGCGTCCACGCCATTTGTGGCGCAGACAACCTCAAAGCCTTCCCGCTGGAGAAGCATCTGCAAAAAGAGCAGGTTAGAGGGATCGTCATCTGCAATCAGGATTTTGGCAATATGCTCCTGAGATCCCACCTTCCTAAAGGGTTCGGGGCTCGAAACGTACTTCTGACTGCTGATTTCGCGATGAAGCAGGTCGAAAGCTTTGGAAACCCGGTGAAACCAGTCCGCCACTTCAACCCGATATGCGTTGTCCCGCCCCTCGCCCTCTTCCCAGTGGCAAACCCTTGCATAAAAATCATGGGTGAGTTTGGCCAATTTGGCGCCGCCAATCATTTCAAACGGAGCGCCTTTTAGATTATGAGTGATTTTATGCAGACTATCCCAATCACTGACATCAAAAGGTTTACCCTGGAGAATTGTATTGGCGATGAGTTCGGACAGTTGCTTTAAATTATCAGAGAAGGTTTGCCCTGCCAGCTCAATCAACCGCTGTAATTTTCCAGATCCATACTGAGATAAGGCATTTTCAAAGGCGACCCCGTCAAAGTCGGCTGGGCCAACCTCTTCCAAGGCTTCACTAATTTCCTGCTCCGTTTCCTTGGTCAGCCATTTTTCCAGAACATTTTTCAAGGTGGGGAAGTGGATGGGTTTCCCGCAAAAATC
>JBNKOV010000856.1:0-2711 GCA_050294955.1 Holophagae bacterium | reverse complement strand
GCTTTCTATGAGGCCTGCCGGAATGGCCGCGCAGTTGATGGTGACCATGGGCGCGTTTTTTCGAGGGCTTCTGTCGTGAATGAATTGGGCCAGGACCTCCTTGCCCGTGCCGCTCTCCCCTTCCAGCAGAATGGTGACATTTTTTTCAGCCGCCCGGGCCACGGTCTCCAACAACGCCGTAAAAACTGGATCCCGTGCAATCAGGCCGGTTTTAAGAGGCTTCATCTTCTCAGCCACATGGGACGTAACGTAGATAGGAGCCAGCCTGGCCACGAACAGGGTGAAGGCTTCTAGATCCTCAACGGAACCGCCTTCCAGAAACTCAAAACACAGGATGATTCTCGGCGCGCCGCGGACGTAGATGATGCTGGCATTCTCAGCTTCATCCAATAAGCCGGCCACCCCAGGCTTCATCCAAGAGGCCACCCGCAGTTTTTCCGGCAAGCCGTCATCCCCAAATACCCGCTCCCATTCTCCCTGAGCGTTGAGAAGACACATAGAGGACAGGGGAGCCAGCTTTTGACGATGTTGCAGCCAGTGAACCAGATCGGGAAGGTCTGTCGTGGACATTAAAGCCTGAAGAGCGCTTTCCGCCATTCGCACACCAACAGCGGCGCCATTGTACTCCAAAATAGCCTTTTGAAATTGCTGGAGCTGACTGAGCAGAATCTGGGCGCGGTAAGATTGGTTTGCGTCGCTGCCTTCATCTCGCATACGGCGAAGGTGATCCGCAAAATTTTGGAAGAACAGGTTAACGGAATCGGTCTGTTGCGTTTCTTGCATAGGTCTCAAAGGTCTTCAAATAGCTTGGGTTGGATGGAAAAGGTGTTTTCAGGATCTATGTGCATGCGGCCGGTATGGGTGATCTTGCGGCCACGGGGCGTTCGCTCCAAAAGGCCTTGTTGAATGAGGTAGGGCTCCAAAACATCTTCAATAGAATCTTTCTCCTCGCCCAGAGCCGCGCTCAGAGTGGACAACCCAACCGGGCCGCCGCTGAATTTATTGAGGATCACGTCAAGAAGCAGACGATGTCCATCTTCCAAGCCCATTTTATCCACGCCCAGAGAATCCAGCGCGGCTTTGGCCTCCTGGGCAGTAATGCATCCCTCGCCCATAACTTCAGCAAAATCCCGGCAGCGTTTCAGGAGTCTGTTAGCGACTCGCGGGGTGCCCCGGGATCGTCTCGCTATGGCTTTTGCGCCAGCGGGTTCAATGTCAATTTTCAACAATCCTGCGCTTCGGGTAATAATGCGACAAAGGTCTTCGATAGAATAAAACTCCAGACGTTGAACCACGCCAAACCGTTCAAAAAGCGGTGTTGTGAGCAGACCAGCGCGCGTGGTTGCCCCAACCAGGGTGAAAGGAGGCAGATCGATTTTCACCGTTCTTGCGCCCGGACCCTGACCAATGACAATGTCCAACTGGTAATCTTCCATGGCAGGATACAACACCTCTTCCACGACCGAAGACAGGCGATGGATTTCATCTATAAAAAACACATCGAAGGGGTTCAAATTTGTGAGAATGGCCGCCAGATCGCCAGGCCTCTCAATAGCTGGGCCAGAAGTGGAGCGAAGGGTTCCCCCCATTTCCGCAGCAATGATGTTGGCCATAGTGGTCTTGCCCAACCCGGGCGGCCCGTACAACAAAACGTGATCTAAGGCCGAACGGCGTTTTAGAGCCGCCTGAATGAAGATAGAGAGATTTTGTTTCAAGGCGGGCTGACCAATATATTCGGCCAAAGCGCCTGGTCTCAATCCAGTTTCATACTCTTGTTCGGGGACTTGTTCTTGTTCTAACAATTTTTAATCTTTTGTAGGGCCAATTTTAGGAGTTGGTTGATGTCCGGCGTTGAACTCCCCAATTCCGCTCGAAGTAATTTTATCACACCCCGCACCTGTGTGTCAGAAAAGCCGAGACCCGTGAGCGCTTCCGTAAGCTCTCGCCAGACAACCAGATCGTCTCCGGAAGCGGCGCCCGCCCACTCGTGGGACTTCACCACGCCGCCCAGCTTGTCTTTCAATTCCAGCACCATGCGATCCGCCATTTTGGGACCCACTCCCGAAACGCCGCGTAATACCTTGGTATTGCCCAAAGTAACCGCATCCACCAATTCCGGCGGTGAGAGTTGGCTGAGAACCGCCATGGCAAGCTTCGGTCCAATACCGTTAATGCCCGTGAGTATGAGGAAGATCTTCTTTTGAATCTGTTCCTTAAAACCAAAGAGCGTGATCTGATCTTCCCGAACATAGGTGTAAACCCAAACCGAAACCATCTTGCCAGTTTCGCCGATTTTCATTTCGGAAGCGTTGCCTACGAACACTTCGTAGCCGACGCCCCCCACGTCTATCAACAAGGTATGTTCGTCCTGATGAATCAGTTTTCCACTGAGATGCCCTATCATGCAACCTGCCTTTCCAATTTCGGCTCACACCATCCTAGACCAATACCGCTTTTATGTGAAGCCCCTACATGCGTCTACGACATTTTCTTCAAAAAAACCGACCAGACCTCAAATGTTCAACGCCGTTAAATTCGAGAGGCTTCACGAAGAGACAAGCTCTGATCAGATTACGCCAATCTATCATTTCACAAGAATAAATGCCATATTAGCAACCTAAACTCTCGCAACTTGCGTAAGATTAAGCACAGTCTGTACACCGGAACGTTACAAACCGGCAGACAACCCGAGAGAATTAAAATCTGAAAAA
>JBNKOV010000855.1:0-2716 GCA_050294955.1 Holophagae bacterium | reverse complement strand
GGAGCTTGCCCTTTGCAACGCTCATCTCAAAATCATGAGCTTGAGGAAAGACTGGCGATTGAGTCTTGAGACCAACACTCATGTGCCAGATGCCTATCTCCCTCCAGCTCTATTACATACGCTCATTGAGAATGGCATCACCCACGCCGATGGCGCTATGCCTGAGTTCTTCCTTTGCGCTGAAATAAAGGAGCGCAGACTGGAACTTACCCTAATAACAAGGGGCACGCGCGCCGAAGATGGCGACCTGGACGGGGGCGGCTCGAAATACATAAGAGCCCGTTTGGAAGAGGCGTTTCCCGGTGAATGGAGATTTGTCGGACGTCGGGTTGCAAACGGCTGGGAAACATCCATCAGCATGCCTTACGCGGAGTCTGAGGCATGAGAGTCTTAGTGGTTGAGGATGAAGCGGTTATTGCTCGACGGATAGTTCGGCTTGTCACTGAAATTGCAGGTGAGGAAATGAAGCAGATTCTGACTGTCAGCTCGTTTCATGAGGCGATTGACCGACTTGAGCATCATCCTGTTGATTTGGTATTTCTAGATCTCAATCTCAACGGACGAGATGGATTTCAGATTTTACAACGGGCCGCCTCAGGCGCCTTTCACACGGTTGTAGTTTCGGCTCATACTGAGCGAGCCCTGGAAGCGTTTGAATATGGTGTGTTAGACTTTATAGGAAAGCCTTTTGGAAGAGAGCGACTTGAGAAATCCCTGGCTCGATTTTCCGGTCAACTAAAGCGACACGAATGCACCCGGTTTCTTGCTGTCCGTAAGCATGCCGGACTGTTCCTGGCTCCTCTTGATAAAGTCCTTTATATTAAGGGTGCTAACACCTATTCCGAGCTGTATCTTGAGGATGGAGCCGTGGAGCTTCACAGCAAATCCTTGGAGAAATTATCCGCCATATTGCCGCCAGATTTTCAACGCATTCACAAGTCCTATATTGTTGATATGACAAAAGCAAAGGCCCTGAGATCATTTGCAGGTTCCCGTTATGAGCTTGAGTTGAGCAATGGCGTGATGCTGCCAATTGGTCGTACGCGTTTAAAAGCAATAAAGGACCTGCTTATGTAGCTAATTGATTGATGAGCGCGAGTTGCGCTTGCCATTTCTCCTCAGGATTTGGGTAGGCTTTTAAAAGTTGGCGCTCTCCCTCTTCTACTATGCTTTGGCTAAGCTCTTCATCTTCAAGAAGGTTGCACAACTGCTCCGCGCAATGTTTTGGGCTGTAGGGATCGCAGAATGCCGCTGCATCGCCGCAGAGTTCCCTTGCAAAATCCAGGTCTGAGGTCACCACGGGACGTCTGCTCATGAAGCTCTCGGGATAAACGGCTGTAGAACATTCTAGGAACGTTGGGAGAAACACCACATCCGCGGTTTGGTAAACCCTTGCAATATCACGGTTATAGACCTTTCCCATGGTTGTCATGCAGTCTTCTACGCCCAATGATCGGGCTTTGCGTATCAAGGGTTCCCAGGATGCGTCATCAAGTGTAAACACGAATTGAAAGGCAAATGGCAGACGGGCTTTCAGCATGACGGCCAGGTCCGGAACCATCTCAAGATTTTTGTGGGGATAATAACTTGATGGAATAAAAATTCGACGAACCCTGTCGGGATTGACTTCGGATTCCACATCTCCCAGGTTCTCTTTAAATTGGGGGCTATAGCTGTTTCTAACCACAAATATATGTGATGGATCCATGCCGTGGAGCCTGATGAGGCGTTCTCTGACTGTCGCTGTTTCGGCAACCAGAAAATCGGCCTTTTTAAACTCAGATACTTGAATCATGCCTTTAAGATCGTAGGCTGCGCGTTCGACGAATCGAGCAAAAAATCCTTTGTCATGTCCGGGTCTGTATTCAGGGTAGATGTAGTGGGCCATTGCGAATCCGACGAGATGACGCGTGGATGCTTTCCAATATGCCGGCCCAAAAATAGTGTAGACCAGATCGGGTTTGAAAGCGGCCTCCAATTCAGGCAGGAAACGCCCGGGTTGTTTAAATCGGGAAATTGTTCCGCCGCATTGAGGCAGGCGAGTCATGAATTCTTCCGCAAATAAACCATGGGCTTGCATTTCTTCGGCCAGTTCAAAGGAGCAGACGCAATTGTAGATAAAGGGCTTGTGCTTGGCAAGGTTTCGGAATATGGCCAGGGCGGCCTGAATGCCGCCCCCCGTGCGGATTTGACTCGCGTCGAATAGAATCTTCATCTCAATTGCCTCTCCCTTTGTTTTTTGAGAGAACCATCTCACGGGTTTTCCTAAAGGCTTGCTCAAAATTACCGGCCATGATGTCCATGTTAAATCGACTCTTCACTGTATGCAGAGCCCCGTCCGCCATGTGCTGTCGAAGCTGGGTGTCATCTAACAACTGATTAATTCGAGCGGCCAGATCCATCGGGTCATTCTCTTTAAAAGCCAGGCCGTTAACGCCCGGCTCAAAGGCGGCGATTTCCGGGTTGTGTTTCTCTCGCGCTTCGTGAAGAACCACGGGCAACCCGTAGGATAGGCCATGAAGAATACTGAGGCCCACTGCCCCGGGATAGACAAAGATTCGCGCTGAAAGAAACCAGGGGGCCAGAGCTGCCTCTTCGTGGATGGCGCCTGTAAAGTATACGGAGTGGGTGAGTTCTTCGTTTGCAATGCGGGTTTCCAGCGGTTGTTTGAGAGGTCCATCACCAATGATCAGGAGCAGGGTCTCGGGATGGCGTT
>JBNKOV010000854.1:0-2726 GCA_050294955.1 Holophagae bacterium | reverse complement strand
GTATGAGTAATGGCTCAATGAAAAGTCCGAGGCGTCAATGGGTTGGCGCAGGAACCCAACCCCGATTCCCTCGGTTCGACTGAACAGAGACCGCATGACGATGTCTCTCTGAATGTCGGACATGACATAGGTCAGCAGCCAGGCCGAAGCGTCTGTAAGTGAGGCTCCGAACCCCTCCATTTGTTGATAGAGATGATGCTCGTTCACGTAGATATTGTTTGTGTGCAGGTCTTCGTTATGAAATGAGCGGTCGTCCCATTGGTCCAGCAGCGAGGAGCGGTTGCCCGTGGTTACCCAGACCTGAATCTGTGCAGAGAGTGGCGTAACCGCCGCGCAAAGCAGGAGCATCGCAAGGACCAAACGCCCGGTTTTCTGTGTAAACCCCATGAACCCATCCTAAAAACAGTTCCTAGCCCAGAATGCCGTCTTAAGGCTTTCTGTACGGCGGTTCCCAACTCAAACCTTTTTCCACTTCTATCATAACACAGGATGGGCACGGTAATGCACGATTGGTATGGGGGGCGGGATGACCCGCCCCTCAGTTTCTACTTGATTTTAAATTCAATGGTCTCGGTTTTGTCGCCAGCTTCCAGTTTTACCTGGTAGGTTCCGGCGGTTGCGTACTTATGCTCGTCCTGGCCGTCATGCCACTTCGCTTCTTCGTCCTTGAGCGCCTTCTTCTCCGTGATGCGGTAGTCCCACTTGAAGACTCTCACCCCTTTTTCTTTTTCAAGGGTTTGTTTGTAAACGGGTTTGTCGTCTTTGGAGATGGTGATCTTCGCTTCTACCGCATCTTTGGTGGAGAAGTAGATCTTGCTGTGAGGCGGCTTTCGCTCGCCAAACATCCAAGGCCATCCCTTGCTGCCCCAGAATTTTTGGAACTTGGGATCGTCATGGTCGAAAACAACCAGGTCTTTTTCAAAGGTGTCCTGTTCAATTTGCGACATGATGTCCAGGTTCAATACAAAGACCGATCGACCATGGGTGGCTGCAATCAAGTCGTGTTCTCTGGGATGGATTTCCACAGCGTAAACCGGTACGTTGGGCAGGCCTGCCTGATGGGGTTGCCAATGCTCTCCCTTATCGAAGGAAATCATCAAACCCAGGTCGGTTCCCAAGTACAGTATGTTTTCGTTTTTGGGATCCTGGCGGATGACGTTACAAGGTTCTGGCGGCAGGTTTGCTGTCAAATCCTTCCAGGTCTTGCCATAGTCGCCAGACCAGTAGACATAGCTGGAAAAGTCGTCGTTCCTGTATCCGGTGAGCGTTACAAAGACTTCTGATTCAGCATGAGGAGAAACCTCGATGCCGCTAACCCAAAGCTCTTTTTCGGGCGTGATTGAAATGTTTTCCCATTCCGCGCCTCGGGTGATCCACAGCTTGCCGTCGTCAGTTCCCGCATACAAGGTTCCAAAGGCATGGGGCGATTCACGCAACATGGAAACGGTGGCGTAGGGCACATCGCCAATATTGGAGGGGTTGCTGGAAAGATCGTCGCTAATGGCCTCCCAGGTTCTGCCCTGATCCAAGGAGCGCAGTACGCGCTGAGACGCCATATACAACACGTCATTATGGTGTTGAGACAGGACAATGGGGGTCATCCAGTTGTAGCGATACGGGGCCTCCTTCATCTTGTGGCGGGGATAAATGGGTTGCGAATCGCCGGTCTTATTGTTGTTGCGGAAGTACACCCCAAACTGCAAGCCGGAGTAGATGGTTTCGTTGTCTCGGGGATCTACTTGAACAAAGGCGCCGTCGCCGCCGGTCAGAAATTCCCAACGTTGCCCGTACTGATCCTGCTCCCGATTGGGACCACGCCATACGCCGTTGTCTTGCAGCCCGCCATAAATGCGGTAGGGCGTGGCCATGTCATAGGCCACGGTATAGAACTGTCCTACAGGCTGATCGTTGTAGTTCTTCCAGTTCACGCCGCCATCGTAGCTCATGCTGATGCCGCCGTCGTTGCCAGCCAGGATCTGTTTGGGGTTAGAGGGGTTGATCCACATGGCCTGATGGTCGCCGTGAACATTGGGCGATGAAGCGGTTTTAAAGGTTTTGCCCTTGTCCTCGCTTTTGATCAGGGGCACGCCCAGTACGTAAATCGTGTCCTCGTCTTGAGGGTCGGCTTTGATGATGCCGAAATAGTAACCATAAGAAAAAGCCAGGTAGGGGATAGGCTTGTCGTGCATCTTCTTCCAGGTTTTGCCCCGGTTATCCGAGCGGTATACCTCAACGCCCTTCACGTCGCTGCCAGCCAGACCGTTGGTGTCGTATAGGTAGGCCCGGATGTCGTCCATGGAAATCTTGTCGGACTCCAGATCGGCCTTGATTGATTTCACCGTAATGTCTTTGTGGAAACGATTGGATCGCAAGAAGCTTTTAATGTCGTCGTCCTCATTGGCCAGGAAAGTCTCCTTGTCCATGCCAATCAGCTTCTTGGTGGTGAGCGGGTCGGTCTCTGGTTCTTTTTCATCATCCGTTTTTTCGTTTTGATTATCTACTGAAGCGTAGATAACCTTGGGGTTTGCGGGTGAAACAGCCAGACCGATTCGGCCCATGTTCTCGCCAGCAGGAAGTCCTTTAACGGATAAGCTCCAGGTCTCGCCGCCATCCTTGGAAATATAAATGCCGGAACCTTTGCCGCCCTCCACAAAATTCCAGGCGGTCCGAGATCGCTCCCAGGCGGCTGCGTAAATGTAATCGGGATTAGAGGGATCAGCCACCAT
>JBNKOV010000853.1:0-2727 GCA_050294955.1 Holophagae bacterium | reverse complement strand
GAACTCCAGTTTTCCGCTTACCTGCATGCCCGTCTGCGGTTGTTCCCCGGTGTCTATCTGCGTGTCGCGCTTGGTCTGGATGTTGCGCCCGAGGCCGTCCATGAAAATCACAGTGTCGATGGGGTTGTCCAGGTTTGTGATGTCCTGGTGATGGGTGATGGCATAGGCGGGGCTGGCGTCTGGATAATATTGCACGCCAATGGTCGGTTCTGTACTTGCATCTCCCGGCGCCCGGACCTCTTGGAGCCTTCCAAACTGGTCGTAGGCCATGGTCATGGTGTTGTTGTTCTGGTCGGTGGTCGTGATTGGCAGGCCGTATTTCATGTTGTAGCCAATGAGCGTGGCGTATCCGAACGAGTCCACGATGCTTGTGACAAGAGAACGGGTGTCGTCATCATAGCCGTACCTGAGCGTAAAATTGCTGGGATCCACAATGGTCTCAAGATTGCCCAGGTCATCGTAGGTCATGGTGGTGACCATCTCCGCGTTCTGATACTCCTCGCCCGTGGCGGGATTGACGCCTCCGGTTAGAATGGCGGTTAAGGTTTTCATGTCGCCCAGTTGACTGTAGCTGGACAGTCGCTCGCTCAGCACATCGCCAACCTGGTTCGTAACCGTGATGTGGTTGGGTTTGATGATGTAGCGCGCATCGTCCATGTAATAGGTAATGTCAGCGATCACGTTATCGCTTTCGCCAGTATCGCCGAAGTCCTTGAAGTGGACCATATTGCCCAAATCGCTGTACTGATATGCGCGGAGGGTGGACTTGCCGAAGTCCGCTTCACTGGCAGTTTGGCCTTCGTAATAGAATGTGGCTTCCTGGCTGAGTTCGGGAAAGTACGCGTTCGATTGGATCTTGCGGAGTTGATAGTGGTTCTTCTTCACAATGTAGAGTTGGTCCTGAGCGTCTCTGCGAACCATTTTCTTAACCAGCTTCCTGGTATAGAAGTTTTGGTTATAGTAATGGGTTTCAGCGGTTGAGTCGTCGGAAAAGGTGGCCTTTATGCGTGCGTAGCCATAGTTCTCGCGCTCGCCTCGATCAAAGTATGCATCGTTGAAATATTCGTATGTCGTGACGTAACTCCCGTTTTGACCGTCATTTAGAGTGGTCGAGGCCAGGACCCATTGGTTTTCGGGCATGTCGATGAGGTGGTCCCCGTTTGTGTAATCCACACGGTTGCCCTGACGTTTATAGGCCAGGGAGAAAGAGCCGCCCAAGGGTCGTATGACCTCGGTCAAGAGGTTGACCTGGCTTACCTGGTTGAGCTTGACGTAAACATTGTCATCACCGGATTTCTTGAGCACGTGGTCGGCCAGACCGTTGCCGTCCATGTCCTGAAGCATGAGCTGCATGCCGCCTGTGGTGAAGCCGGATTGGCCCGAGATCTCGATCTGCAAGCCCACCACCGGCGGCAGCGGCGGCGAGGGAATGGGTATGCACAGAGGCACGCCTATGGAGCCGTTCACGTTTATGGCAACATTGTAACTGACCGCGTCTTGACAGGGGAAGAGCCCGCCCTCGTAGAGCGAGGTCTCCCAGGGTGGGACATGCCACTTTGTTTCGCTTGCCCAGCTATTGCCCAGGTTCAGCTTAACCCTGAAGAAGTCTTCGTCCTGGTCCTTGAACAGATGATCCACCAGGCCGTCGCCGTTAATGTCCTGGAAATCCACGACCGTGCGTGAGAGGGTTGTGCCCACGCCGCTGCCAATTGGGCCGAGCGCCAGACCGACGTTGTCCGTAACGCTTTGGCTAAGCCCCATGGCGTTGGGGTTGTCGAGTTCGTTAAACGGCGGGATAGGCGGCACAGACAAGAACCGGTCACAGATGTCGTCGGAGTCCCAATTGGGCAACGTCCACAATTCCTCGGCGCCGAAGCGATAACCCAAATTCAACCGCACGGTCATCGAATTGGCGTCCGGTTCCATGGACACCTGGTCGGGAAGGCCATCGCCGTTGACGTCGAAGAGGTCCACTCGTGGCTGGGAGAGTGAAAGGGCTGTGCCTACCGAAGGCATGGTGTTCAAAACATCCTGCGTCTCGCCCTCGCTGTTCTTCTTGCTGTAGGTGACGCCAATCCCGATACTGGCGCTCAGGTTGCCGTCCTTCACCACGCGGAACGCCTCTTTCAGGCCCGTGAAGGATTCCAAGTCGCCAAAGCCCCCATCACCGTTAGAAAATCGGACCTGGTCTTTGGCTACCTGATCTGGGTAGCGGTCGCCATTCATGTCGATTAAATCGACCTGGCTTATATTCTCGCCCGCGCTGGCCTGAAAGCCCCCGCCCAGTCCAGCTTCGAAGGCCAGGGTCTGACCATAAGACTTACTAATCAGAGTAGGTCCACTGGTGGTTTTACCGGTGGCTGTATCCAGTTCAACTGCCACGTTGCCCCCTCGTCGTGACGGCTTAACGGTTGTGGCGGAAACTTGGAGATCAAAGCCCGCCGCTCCCCAAAGCGGGCCGGGAACCGGTGGTTTGATATTCGTGAGGCCCTGCCAGAACGCAACGCCGGGCACATAGGGCGGTGGCGGTTCCTTTGGGTCTGTTGGCGGCGTGGGTTCGGAAAAAGTCACATCGCCGTTCCATTCACCGTAATACCAGAGATGATAACCCCCAGAAAACACATCGCCCGCCAGGTCGCCATAACGGGAATTGACCGGAAGAGAGGCCCCATTCGCGGTTGCCGTTAGCGAGCCCATGTCGCCCTGATTGTCGGCCAGGACCGTGAT
>JBNKOV010000852.1:0-2728 GCA_050294955.1 Holophagae bacterium | reverse complement strand
CCTGTAATTGACCATAGACCTGATCGCCAGACTTTTTGTAGAAGGTTCTCAGAATTTCATGACGCTGCATGAGGCCGGCCAGAGCCTTGTGAAAAACCTCAAACGCCATGGGTCCTGCCACATCCAAACGAAAGGGCATGTGGTAGACCGTGGAGCCGGAGAATAGGGTGTCGTGAAGATATAAGCTCTGCTGACGAGAAGATAGCGGTAGTTTGCCCTCTTTTGAGATGGATTGAATCGAAGGCAAGGAGGCCGGCGTTTCAAGGGCTTGGGCCACCGTAGCAATGGTGGGATTTTTGAAAAACGAAAAGGGGCTGGGTCCGGAACCAAACATCTCGCGCACAGCGGCAAGCAACCTCACCGCCTGGAGAGAGTGACCGCCAAGGGCCAGGAAATGGTCATGAATGCCCACGCGGTTCAAATTCAGGTGATGACGCCACAGGTCCGCAAGTTTTTCTTCTGTTTGATTGCGGGGCGCCGCGTAAACCATATCCGCCTTGCGCTCCTTTCGCGGCAGAGGCGTCTGACTCAGGGCGCGACGGTCAATTTTGCCATTGGGCGTGAGGGGGAAATGGGCCATCGGGACCAGAATATCGGGAACCATATAATGGGGTAGACACTTGCCCAACTCCGCTCTGATGGCGTCTTCATCAATGGTTTCTGTGGTTTGCAGCATACCGACCAGCAATTGCATCTGGTCTGCGCTTTCACGAACTAAAACAAGAGCCCGGTTAATACCTGGCAACCGACAGAGCTGTTCCTCGATCTCGCCAGGCTCTATGCGGAACCCCCGCAGCTTCACCTGATGGTCCAAGCGACCCCGGAACACCAGATCCCCCTGAGGAAGCATGGTCACAAGATCGCCCGTTTTGTAGAGTCGGGCGCCAGCGGTCTTGGAGAAGGGATCTGGGATGAATCGTTGCGCTGTCTCAGAAGGGTTCCCGAGATATCCCCGGGTCAAACCTTCCCCGCCCAATAGGAGCTGGCCCGCGCTCCCGAGAGGTACAGGATCGAGTTTTTCGTCGGTCACATGAGTCTGTGTGCCTGAAATACCCTGGCCTATATGAGGAAGCGCTTCCGAATTGGGATCCATCACTGCGCCCGTGGAGTATACGGTGTCTTCCGTAGGTCCATAGAGGTTGTGAACCAGACGCACCCCTCTATTGCGGTGAATCTTTTCAATCAGGTTCTGTTGAAAAGGTTCGCCAGCGAGATTAACCACAGCTACGTTTTCAGGCAAAGGCCCCAATTCAACCAGCTCGGCGATGGCCGACGGCACCGTATTGATAAGGGTCACGGTTTTTGCCGCAGGCAGTTCGTTGAGGTGGATGAGGTTGGGAGCGAGAATTAATGCGCCGCCTTGATTTAAGGGCAGGAACATTTCGAAAACCGAGATGTCAAAGCAAATGGATGTGGAAGCTAAAACACCAGCCAGGTCCCGTTTCTCAAAGAAGGTGGAAGCCCATTGCAACATGGCGTGGGCGCTACGATGGGGAACCACGACGCCCTTGGGCGTTCCGGTTGATCCTGAGGTGTAGATTATGTAGGCCGCATTCTCTCCGCTGGTTTTGGACTCGGGGTTCTGATCTGACTCGCCAGAGCCGTCCCAATTGTCCAGATTGACCAGGGGCCGATTTTCCAGTTTTGTAGAGAGCCCGGTTTGGGTCAGGACAAGGGAAGCCCTGCTGTTGTCCAACATAAAGCTGAGCCGTTCAATGGGGTAATTGGGATCTAAGGGGAGATAGGCGGCGCCGGTTTTCAATACGGCCAAAATGGCGACGATCATGGGGGCTCTTCGCTCGGTGCAAACGCCAACCACATCTTCCGGGCCAAGCCCTTTGGATCGCAAGTGATGGGCCAGCCGGTTGGCTGCGCTGTTCAACTGTTGGTAGGTGAGATGTTCCTCCCCATCGATCACCGCCACAGCCTGGGGCGTTTCAGCAGCCTGCTTTTCAAAACCCTGGTGGATGGTCATGGCATGGATCGGCTTCTTGCGGTTCTTGAACAGGTATTCCGAAAACTCCCTAATGGTTTGATACTCGAAGAGCAATCGGGCAGTCAGTTTGACGCCCAACTGGTTCTGGATATCTCCCAGCATGCGCATGCTCGTTATTGAATTCATCCCGTAGTTCATCAAGCTCTCATCGGGGTCCAAACCAGATGGGGCGGTTTTCAGATACCCCGCCACAATCTGCTTCAAACCATCAACCAGTTCTTCAATGGTCTGGGCTCGTGAGAGTGCAACCAGGCTCGGCGTTTCATAGGCCTCCGGCGCCACGGCTTTTTCGGTGTTGTCCAGCCAGATGCGGGTATGGTTAAAGGGATAGAGCGGCAGAGAAAGGCGGTTGGGTTGAGACCCATAGAGCAAGCTCCAGTCCAGCTCCACGCCAGCCGTCCACAGGGTGGCCAATCTGGACCAGTCATTGGTTGCGATCACCACATCCAAAAAGGCTCGACCGGCTTCGCCTTCCAGCAACATGTCGTACCTTTCACCGTCTCGGGCCGCATCGCCGGAAAACAGATCTCCGGACCCGTCCAGCAACCATGATCGCAGGGCCAGCCGCGCCTCTGTAAGGTTTTCAACCCGAGCCGCAAGGCGCATGCGCAAGGCGTCCAGACAGCGCGCCGCCGGCTCGGCAAGCGCCTGTTCCTGACGGCGCTTGTTGGCCTGGAACCACTCACGCGTGTTGTGCTGCGCCAGTTCGGCCAGAAAGTCGGCCGCCGTCTG
>JBNKOV010000851.1:0-2736 GCA_050294955.1 Holophagae bacterium | reverse complement strand
AATATCCTGATAACCATCCGCATTCAAATCACCCACGCTCAAACCCCAGGGCCAATAGTTCTCAACTCCAATAGCGTCCGAGACTTCCTCGAAGGGCGCCTCGCCCGTATTGCGATAGAAGGCGTTTCCGAAAATATTATTGGCCCCGCCTTCCAGGAAGTCATCCGTCCATTTCATATCGGATTTCTTCTTCTCTTTTCTGGGATAGATCTCCTCGCTCATATCGGAATGCATGTCGGTGAGGTACAAGTCCATCTTACCGTCATTATTGTAATCAAAGAACTTAATACCCATGCTTCCCCAGGGCGTCTTGGGAAAGAAGGCTGCCGTCTTGTCCACAAACTTCTCGCCCCCCTGATTCTCATAATAATGGTCATCGCCCTGCATGTTCAGCACATACAGATCGGGCCACGAGTCGCCATTGAAATCCGTAAAAGACGCATCCCCGCTAAAACTAACATCTTCCAGACCCACCGATTGGGTAACGTCTTCAAATTTCAGACCGCCCTTATTCTTGAACAACAGGCTCTTCTCAAAACGCTCGGGATGCAAATGCCCGCCAAACGCGTCCTTCATGCCAATAAAATAGCCGCCAAAACCCGTGTGTTCATGGGTGTAGGTCCCCACATTGGTGAGAAACACATCCAGAAGACCGTCCTTATTGTAGTCAAAAAGCACAACGCCGGAGGAATGGCCAGTGTACCCGAGGCCGGAACCGCTGGTAACCTCTTTAAACACACCGCCGCCAGTGTTCTCAAACAACAGATTGCCCATCTTAACCGTAGTCACATAGAGATCCGGATCGCCGTCATTGTCCATATCGCCAAAAGAAGCCGAAACACTGATGCGGTCTGCAACCTGCAAGCCCGATTTTTCCGTTATATTCTCATAAGTGCCATCGCCGCGACTGCGCCACAACTCGTTTTCACCCATTTGAGTCAGAAAATAAAGATCGTAGTGGCCGTCCCCATCCACATCCGCAGTGGCCAGGCCGTTTCCGTGATCATAATGCACCGGCTTCCAATCTCTACCGGCATCGTCCACTATCTTGTGGACAAAAGTAACCCCGGTTTCCAAAAGGCGGTCGCTGTATTGGAAATCCTTGAACACCTTAAACCGGCTAAGGGTCCGCATCTGTTTCTTCTTACGATCTTCCTGAGTGCGCCGCACCATGTCTTCCCGGTGAATGCCGTTGCGGTTGTACATTTCGCAGCAATCACAGACAACAGCAGTTGTTTCCGCCTTTAAGCCCAGAATATAGTGATTGTCCTTTCCATGCTCAACCGTGTTCTTATCGCAAAAAAACTCGTTGAACGAGCAGGCCAGTCTAAAACTGCGTTTCGCCTTTTCCTTGTGACCCAACGCCTCATAGACCCGACCCATATCGAAATAGGCCATGGGAAGATTATTGAGCAGGTAGGTAGCGCGCTCCAAATGGATCAGCGCGTCTTTATAACGCTTCAGGCGAAACAGGCAATTGCCCAAAATGGCGTGAATGTAGGGATTGTGCGGTTCGGCTTCCAACGCCAAAGCGCCCGCCTTCAAGGCGCCTTCCAAATCGTTCTCTCTATGCAGGGTAACTGTAAGCATATACCCAGCTTCGATATGCTTGGGATCTTTCTTCAAAATGTTTTTAAAATCGTCAATCGCCTGACCCGGTTTCCCCATTTGCAGAAAAAGCCGCCCTCGTTGCAAATAGGCGTTCAGGTCTCCCGCGTTCTGCTCAATGGCCAGGTTATAGGCCTTTAAGGCGCTATCCCAATCTTCCTGCTTCAAAGGACCCGGCCCCTGGTGATCCTGAGCTGAGACCATGGCGCAGATTAACAACAACAGCGTGAGCTTTTTTCCAAACATTTTTCCGATTCCCCCTTCATAGCGCGACGAGGCCATGTCATTGACGCCCAATCTTAGCATAAAATGCCTATATAAAAAGGGGGAAGCCCCACATAATGTCCCACAATAAAGACGTATGGGGAACAGTCCCAAGACCATTCCCCATTTAATAAAGAACGTGAACGCGGCTGGAATCAGGCGCCTGATCCCTCTTTGTTTTGACCGCTTTCGTCGATATACTTGAATTTTCCGGTAATGGCCAGCATGGACTGGGCCGCCCTGCTGAGATCCTTCACAGAAGTGTAACTGCTGCCAAGAGCGGCAACCATTTCCGCCGATGAGCCTTGAGCCTCTTCCGACTTTTCCGCCAACATCCTGGAATGTTGCAGGATGTCTCGTGACACCTTCAGAACGCTAGAAGTGTTCTTGAAGGCCGACTGACAAGAGTCGGAAACCTCAATGGAAATTTCGAGAGAAGCTTGAACCGCCTGAGAGATTGCAGCCGATTCATGACTGGTATTATCCAGGTTCCTATGGATTTCCTGGACCGTAGAGGCCTGCTCTTCGATACTGGCAACAACCGTGGAGTTCACCGAACTCACCTCAGACATGACCCGTTTGATTTCCTCGATCGCGGAAATAGTGGAATTGGTGCTTTCCTGAATTTCATGAACGCGATGACCAATCTGTTGCACCGCCTGGGCGGTTTGTTTGGCCAGATCCTTCACTTCGTTTGCAACGACGGCAAAACCCTTGCCCGCCTCGCCCGCGCTGGCCGCCTCAATGGTGGCGTTCAACGCCAACAGTTTGGTCTGTTCGGCGATTTCAACGATCGTTTCTGTTACCTTGCTGATTTGTTTTGCCGCATTTTCCAGTTCATCAACCTCTTTTGACGCGGCATCC